>JAIVGU010000203.1 GCA_020201445.1 Halobacteriales archaeon | reverse complement strand
GCGCTGCGGACGAGGCCCTTCTGGATGGCCGTGACGAGCAGGTTGGCCAGCGTCTTGAGGATCTCCGGGTCGGTCTGCGGGACGCGCTCGCCCTCCAGCCCGAGCTTCTCCAGGTAGAGGCTGACGTTGCCCGACGAGTAGGGGACGTCAAGGACGCGCGCCATGTCGCCGAGGCCGCGGGTGGACTCGTACAGCTCCCACATCCGCTCCGGCTTCTCGGGGTTGCCGAAGTTGAGGTTGTCGCACATCGAGCTGATGCGCGCGCCGACGGCGGCGAGGTTGCGCACGGTCTCGTCGACGGCGGACGCGGCGCCCCAGTAGGGGTCGCGGAGGCAGTAGTTGGGGTTCACGTCCGAGGAGATGGCAAGCGCCTTGTCGGACTCCGCCACCGGCTTGAGAACGGCGGCGTCGCCGGGGCCCTCGTGGCCGATGACGCCCTGGAACGGCTTGAGGACGGTGTTGGCGCGCACCTCGTGGTCGTACTGCCGCACGACCCACTCCTTCGACATGACGTTGGGGTGCGCCAGCATCCAGAGCAGGACCTTGCCGAGGTCGGCGGGCGCGTCGAACTTCAGGTAGTTGCTGCGGTTGACCTTGCGCGCGGCGACGGGGCGGTCGTAGACGGGGCCGCCGGTGCTGAACGCGAGGTCGAACTCCAGCACCTTCTCGCCCCGGTAGAGGACGCGGTTGACCGGCTCCGGGATGACGGTGCCCACCACGGCGGCGGGGACGTCCCACTTCTTCGCGACCTGGAGGATCGCCCCGACCTTGTCGGGGCGCGCGGTGACCATCATGCGCTCCTGCGACTCGCTGACCCAGATCTCCCACGGCGCCAGGTTCGGCACCTTCGTGGGCACCTGGTCGAGCAGGATTTCGCAGCCGAAGCCGGCGTCGTAGGCCAGTTCGCCCGCGACGCACGACAGGCCGCCGCCGCCGAAGTCCTTGCAGCCGGTGACCAGCTTCTTCTGGATGAGCTCGAGGGTGACGTGGATGAGCGGCTCCTTCAGGATGGCGTCGCCCACCTGCACGGCGCTGCGGCTCGCCTCCTCGCTGGCCTCGCTCAACTCCTCGCTGGCGAAGGCGACGCCGTGGATGCCGTCGCGGCCCGTCGGGTTGCCCAGGTACACGAACACGTCGCCGACGTTGCCGGCGCGCGAGTGGGTCAACTGGGACTTGTGCAGGACGCCGACGCAGCCGACGTTGACGAGGCAGTTGCCGGTGTAGCCGGGGTGGAACGTGATGCCACCGGCCACGGTCGGGATGCCGACGCGGTTGCCGTAGTCGCGGATGCCCTCGATGACGCCGGACAGCAGGAAGCGCGGGTGCTTGACGCCGCTGGGCAGCGCCTCCAGGGGCGTGTCGAGCGGGCCGAAGAAGAGCGGGTCGATGAGGGCGACGGGCTGCGCGCCCATGCAGACGACGTCGCGGATGACGCCGCCGATGCCGGTGGCGGCGCCGCCGTAGGGCTCGATGGCGCTGGGGTGGTTGTGCGACTCCAGCTTCGGGCTGTAGTACCAGTCGCCGTCGAAGGGCAGGACGCCGGCGTCCTCGCGGCAGACGATCTTGTCCTCGGCGATGCCGTAGACGTTGCGCTTGAGGACGGGCTTGCTGGACTTGTAGCAGCAGTGCTCTGACCACGCCTGGCCGAGCGCCTCCAGCTCGACGTCGGTGGGGTTGCGCCTCTTGCTGGCGAAGTAGGCGCGGGCGTCCTTCATCTCCTGGAGGGAGAGCCGGATGCCGAGCGCCTTGCTGCACGCCACCAGCTCGCCGTCCGACATCGCGGCGAGGTCGAACTCCTTCAGCGGGAAGGGGACGTTGCGCTTGTGGACGTGGCGCTCCCACGACGGGCCGCCGCCCCTCGGTTCCGCCTGCGCCTGGGCCTGCGGCGCGAGGCGGCTGTAGAGGATCTGCGCTGCGGGGGAGATGTCGGGGGCGCGGAAGGCCACCTCGGCGGAGCGCTGCGCGACCTGCTGCGGCGTGGACTCCTTCGCCCAGACGGTGTACCCCTTGGCCTTCGGGCCGGGGCGGGCGGGCTGGGCGGCCGCCCTCGCTGCGGGGGACGGGTGCGGCGTGGCGGCCTTGCCGGGCTTCGCCTTGTCCGCCTTCGGGGGGGCCTTGGCGGCGGCCTTCGCCGCGACCTTCCTCCTGAGCTGTGCCGCGACCTTGGGGCGGCCGCCGGCGATGGGCTGGGTGCGGCCCTTGCCCTTGGCGATGACCTTGCCGGCGTGCGCCTTGGCGTCCTTGGCGGCGCGGCCGGTGACCTTCGGGTTCTTGGTGCGGCGCATCGAGGCGGCGTGCATGCCCCTACTCCTCGATCTTGACGCTGTAGTCGTGGATGACCGGGTTGGTGAGCAGGCGCCGGCACATGCGGTCGACCTCCTTCCTCGCCTTCTCCTTCGACTTGGTCTTGAGGTCGATGCTCCACACCCGCGTCGAGTGGGCGGCGGTGACGCCGTCGAAGCCCAGCAGGTGCAGCGCTTTGAGCGTGTTCTGCCCCTCGGGGTCGGAGATGCCGGGCTTGAGGTGGACGGTGACGAGTGCCGTGACCATGGGTCTCGGGTCGGCCACCCCCCATCTCTACATAACGCTGCTTTGCACAGGTGCGAAGCCTCCAGAAGCCCCAAGTGCCCACGCCGCTTCCCGCCCGCCATGGCACGGGCGGAGGCGCGCGAGGTCATCTACCGGGTCCACGCCCCGCCGGGCACCACGCCCCGCCAGCTCTCCCTTCGCCTCTCGCTCGCCGCCCCCGGCGCCACCGTGGAGACCACCGTCACCCACCTCGACGACGAGGGCGACGTGTGGCGCACCCTCGCCGTGCAGGGGCGGCCCGAGGAGATCGCCGCGGTGAAGGCCGCCTTCGACGCCTACGCGGCGCCGTTCCTGGTCGAGAAGGCCGTCCTGGGCCAGACGGCGCGCCGCCTCATCCTGTGGTACAAGTACCGCCCCGAGCTGGTGCCCGGCGTCAGCCACACCCGCCTCGCCTTCCACCTGCTGGGCCGCGACACCGTGCTCACCGACCGCGCCCGCGCCGGCGCCCTCACCATCCGCCTGCTGGCGCGCGGCGGCCGCCCCCTCCAGGAGTTCCTGCGCGAAGCCCGCCGCGACGCCGGCGTCCGCTTCGAGCTGCTGTACCTGGGCCCGCCGCGCGACGCAGGCTACGCCCGGTTGACGCCCGCGGAGGAAGAGACGCTGCGCGCCGCGCACGAGATGGGCTACTACGCCGTCCCACGCGGCCCCGGCGTCCGCGAGGTCGCCAGGACCCTCGGGCTGTCGGCGAGCGCGACCGGCTACCGCCTCCGCCGCGCCGAGGGCAAGCTGGTAGCGGCTTACCTGGAGTAGCCTGGCCTCACAGCGGCGGCGGAGGCGTGGGGGACAGCGGTTGGGCGCAGGCCGGGGCCGGCACGGGCGGGTCGGCGGTGATGCCCTTCGTGTTGTACGCGAGCAGGACCTCGCGGTCCGTCATGGCCTGCAGGCAGCCCTCGCCGCGCGCCACGACGGTGGCGAGGCGGTCCTCCACGTACCCCACGCCCTTCGCGACCATCTCCTGCTCCCACGCCGTGCAGGTGTCGGGCTGGGTGATGCAGCCGAACAGGTTCGCCAGCTTCTCGCACGGCAGGTAGGCGACGAACTCGACGGAGAGCTGCTCCCAGAAGCCGGGCAGCAGGCCTTCGTTGGGAGTGCCGTAGTCGAACTCCCGGGCCAGGTAGTCCTTGTCCACCTGGGCGTGGGCGCACTGGACGTCGCTCTCGGCGGCGGAGGCGGAGGGGAGGAGGGGGCTGGCGAGCAGGGCGAGGCAGGCGATGGCGGTCGCGGTGGGGGTCATGGTGGGGTCTCCTTGTCGAACAGGTAGAGGAAGCGTGCGGTGTCGTAGTAGGCGTCGCCGAGGGCGAGCCCTGGCGTGGCGGTGAGATGGCCCGCCGCCCCGCCGCTGGCCTGCCCCGCCAGCACGGCCACGGCCTGCTGCCGGGTGCTGAGGGCCGTCCGGTCGGCCCAGGCGACGCCTCCCGGCCCGGCGTGGTGGAGGCGCTGGTGGCCCTCGGAGGCGGTCGCCCGCCCTGCGCTGTCCGGCCCCACGCAGAGCGCGTAGGAGACGCCCGGCGCCCGCAGCGTGGCATCGCCTCCGCCTGTTCCCGGCATCCCGATGTCCCCCACCTGCGCCGGCAGGCCGCGGTCGCGCAGCCAGCCGGCCAGCTCTGGCGACGAGACGTAGGTTTCCAGGACGTACCGGTCGGTGCCCGGCGCCGCGTGGGGCCCGGCCTCCTGCAGCGCGAGCACGCCCAGCACGAGGGAGACGTCCCGCAGGACCGTCGTGTTGTCGAGGACGATAGTTCCGCAGCGCTGCCACTCCAGGGACGCTTCGGCCTCCGCCATGGCCGGGGCGTAGCCGGGGGGCAGCGCGTCCTGCATCTTCCCCGGGTCGGCGACGTAGGAGGCGAGCAGGGTGGAGCAGCCCGACAGGTCCATGGCGTGCCGAAGGTGTGGCGCAGGAGCCGGGGCGGTGGGGAGCGCCGGCGAGGCGCAGCCCGCCAGGACCAGCAGCGCGGCGAGGCACGCCTCAGACCGCAACCGGCATCCCTCCCTGGGGCGTGGCGGCGGCGCCGAGCGCCGATGCGGCGGGCGCGGCGAGCGACCAGACGTAGGTGTGCCCGCGCCGCGTGGCCCGCACGAGCCCGTGCCCGCGCAGGATTCCGGCGTGGTAGTGGACGAGGGAGAGGCCCCCACGCCCGGCGCTCAGGCGGGCCCGCGCCACCAAGTCCGCCGTCTGCAACGGGCCGCTGGCGAGCGCCTCGAGGATGGCGCGCCGCACCGCGTTCTCGGCCAGCGAGGCGCCCAGCAGGGCGGCGCCGCTCCCCGGCCCGGTGGCGACGTAGTAGTGGCGGTTGGCCACGCGCTCCCGTCCCACCAGCCCGGCGCGGGCCAGGACGCCCAGGTGGTACCCGACCGACGTCTTGTGCAGGCGCAGGCTGCGCGCCAGCTCTCCCGCGCTGGCGCCGCCGCGGGCCTTGAGCTCGTCCAGGATGCGGTGCCGGGTCTTGCCGCCGAGGGCGCGCACGCGGGCATAGAGCGCCACCGGCCAGGGGCGCAGCAGCCACGCCGCGGCCCCGACGCCGGCCGCCCCCGCGGCGGCGGAGGCACGGACGAGCGGCACCGCAGAGGCGTCGACCTTGAGGGACGCCATCATCCCCTGGACGTGCCACACGGCCGTCCCGTCGGAGAACGCGGTGTCCAGCCGGAAGTCGCCGGTGGCCTCGACGATGGCCGCCTGCGTGGGAAGCTGCGTGCCGTTCCAGCTCGCCGCGTCGACGTGGTCGACGGCCAGCGTGCCCGCCAGCGTGCCGTGGAGCGTGAGCACGCGGGCGGTGACGGCGAGGGCGCTGAGGGTCCACTGGCCCTGCTGGCTCTCGAGGACGGCGTAGTGGCAGGTCAGAAGAGGCGACGCGCCAGGCGCGGCAGGGGGATGCCTGCGGGGCGGCAACCGGTCCACGCCTGCCCGCCCGCCGCCGTCACGGTGGGGCCGAACGCCACCACGAGGAGCGGGCCGTCGAGGCTGGCCACCGCGCCCGGGCCGGCAAGCTCCGCGCCGCCGCCGCGCGGGACGAGCTCGCGGCCGTGGAAGCCTGGGCGCACCAGGGGGTTCCGCGCCTCCACGGCGCCCAGCGCGAGGCGGGCCTGCTGGCCGTAGGCGTGCGCCGCAACGTCGCCCCCCTCGGCCAGCGGCAGGACCCAGAGGAAGCCGCCCTTCGCCGGGCCGTCGACGGCCACGTCTCCCTCCACCGGGAACCGCTGGACCGGGTCGGACGAGAGGGGGACCACGACGGCCTGCGGGCCCCCGCCCACCTCCTGCGCGACCAGGGTCGCCTCGAAGACCTCCACGCGGCCCTGCTGCCCATGCCCCTGCAGGGCCCCGGCGCCGGGCAGGACCTCGAGGCTGGCCAGCCCCAGGCCAGCGTCCCACGCCCCACGGAGGGTGGCGGCGCCGGAGGCGTGCCAGGAAGCGTCAACCGGGACGCTCTGCGCGGCCACCGCCAGCGGGGCGAGGCACCCCAGAAGGAACGACGCGGCCAACAGCCACCGCATTGAGGGGCCAGGGGCGGGCGGGCGCATAAGCGTGTTGCCGGAAGACACCGGGCGGACTTCCAAAGAACGCAGGACACGACGGGCCGCCCACCGTGTCCGCTACACGACCTGGAACGTCGGATACTTGTCCCGGATCCAGCGGTTGAAGTAGCGGCCCAGCGAGGATGCGCGCAGGAGGTTGCGGTGGCGCTCGGGCGGCACCTGGGCGTACTGGTAGACGGCGCCGCTGCCGAACTCCACCTCCAGGATGCGCGACCCCGGGTCGTAGCCCACGGAGCGCAGGGACGACGACTCCACCCGCTTGCGGCGCATGGTCCACCTCGCAGCCTGCATTGCGCGCCGCCCACGTTCATGGTTTCGCGTGCGGGCGGCAGGTCCTCTACGCCTTCGGCTCCAGGTAGCGCTTCTCCGCCAGGTCGAAGCGGTAGCCCGGCGCCAGGGTGTGCACCAGGATGCCCTCCACGGCGATGGGCGCGGCCGGCTCGATGCGCGACAGGTTGGTCGAGCGCATCGTGGTGCCGTCCACCACCACCACGACGCCGGAGCCCACCACCTCCACGTGGCGCCCCTCCCGCACCAGCAGCGCCGTGTCCTCCCCCACGCCGAGGCCGACGTGGCCCGGGTTCGACGCCACCACCTCCAGCAGCCGCCCGACGCGACCGCGGTCGAGGAAGTGGGTGTCGACGATGCAGGACTTGATGAAGTCCAGGCCGGGCGCCATGCGGACGCTGCCCTTGCGCATCGTGCCGTCGTCGCCGCCCGCGATCATGGTGGAGCTCATCGCCGCGGCGCCCGCGCTGGTGCCCGCGATGACGCCGCCCGCCGCGTAGCGCTCGTGCATGGCGTCCGCCACCGGGCTGCCGCCGATGGTGGTGGTCAGCTTGAGCTGGTCGCCGCCCGTCATGTAGACGACGTCCGCGTCCCGCACCCGCTCCACGTACTCCGCGCGGTCCGCGTCCCGGCGCTCCCGGATGTCCATGACGCCCACCCGCTCCACCTTGAGGTCGCGGAAGACGTCGATGTACTCGTCGGACAGCGAGCGCGCGTGCGACGAGGCGGTCGGGATGACCTCCACGTGCTTCGCCCCGCCGCGCGGCATCTCCACCAGCTTGCGCAGCACCTCCTTGTCCGAGCGCTTGTCCTCGTTCCCCCCGATGGCCACCAGGAACCCCCTGGGCGGGCCGGCGTCCTTCACCACGGCACCGCCCGACCGGCGGATGCGATAAAAGGGGCTCCGAAGGAGAGGGAACAGGGAAAGCCACGCGATTGTGCCCCAGTCTCGTCCCTCGGGGCCTTTTCATCGGCTTCGCCCTTGGGCGAAGCCATTGTTTCCCACCCCATGAGCTTCAGGAGGGCGGGCACGGGACAAGGGCGGCGATTGGTTTTCGGAGCAGGCCCCGAGAAGGGACTGCATGGCAGACGACACCCGCACGGGAAGCCCGCAGGGCAACGACCGCAGCCGTGGCATGGATGCCGGTCGCCGCCGCGAGGTGAGCCAGCGCGGGGGCAC
>JAIVGU010000024.1 GCA_020201445.1 Halobacteriales archaeon | reverse complement strand
TTCTTCACCTTGTCATTCGTGAACAGCGACTCCACGGCCTGCTCCAGCAACAGAATCCTCTGGTGGGTGTAGGGGTCAATCTTGTACTTGATGGCGACCTGCTTGGAGATTTCCAGGTATTTCCGCACGGAGCCTTCGTGGACCGTCAACGTCAGGTTCTCGTTGCCGCAGGTGAGGCAGGAACCCTTCAGCGGCATCCGGCGGAACTTGGCGTTGCACTTCGGGCAGCGGATCTTCTGCTTGCTGAACGACTTGAGGTTTCCCATCAAGTCAGGAAGCAGGTGGGTGCCGATGACGCGCGCGCCGACGTCCGCCTCGTCCACGGCGCGGATTTTCCTCGCGAGCTCCATCTGCGCCGTCATCTTGTCCATCATCGTGGTCAAGGTCTTGTAGGCGGTCTGCGCGGGCGCCTCGTTGATGTCCTTGGTGTCGTGCGTGAAGCCGAGCCCCTCGTACTGGCTGGGCTTGCCGATGCGCGCCTCCACCAGCCCCATCTGCTTGGCGACCTCCTTCGGGTGGGCGTGCCGCGTCGTGGCGTGGTAGAACTCCAGCGGGTACCTGCGCAGCGTGTCGAGGTTGTGCGCCTCCTTGTCCACCTCGTTGGGGTCGAGGCGCGTCGACAGGACGAGGGGCAGGTCCATCAGGCCGCCGCGGCGGTCGGGGACGTAGGCGCGGCTGAAGTTGACGAGGCCGTCCATCAGGAGCAGGATGGCGTCCTCGTCGCCGTCGCAATTGGAGGTCAGGACGTGGTCGTTGACGAGGAAGTTGTGGTGCCCGTCGACCTCCAGGTCATGGAGCCAGTCGACGCCGGCCGGCACGTGCTGGACCGAGACGACCTCATCGGCGAGCAGGTCGCCAGGCCATGCCTCGATGCGGCTCTTCCGCGCCTTTGGAAGGGCCGCCTCGAGCGCCGCCTGCTTCCGCTCAAGGGCGAAGCCGACCTCGCGTGCAAACTTGGCAGCATGGTTGGAGCGGATGGACAGCCGGTGACACGTGAAGGATGGAGCCTCCTGGCCCTTGCGCGCATAGAAGTCGCGCACCGCGCCGCCGCCCGGGCGCTCGGAGGTAGAGAGGCGGTAGGCGACGCCCCAGCGGGCCAGTTGCAGGCCGATGTCGCGCAGCAGGCCCGGGCTCACGGAGTCGCAGGTGACGTGGAGGCGGCCGTCCTCGACCGAGCCGTCGCCGGAGAAGTAGCCGCGCAGCAGCTCCCGGGCAAGGGGGAGGGGCAGGCAGGCCAGGCGGGCGGGGATGCGCTTGGCGCGGGCGTGGGACCCGAGCCCTAGGACTTCCATGAACAGCAGGTGGACCAACCGGCCGGACAGGGTCACGCGGGTCGGCTGTGGGGTCGGGGAGAGCCCAAGGCTGGCTTCGGCGCAGCGGAGGACGTCCGCGACCGCCGCTGGCTCGGAGGCAGCGATGTCGACCTGGTGGAACTGCCCAGGCACCGAGCGGGCATGCCCCTCCGCAAGATAGTAGCCAATCAACCGCAGGAACTCGGGCGAGAGCCGCAGCAGGCGGGGCAGCTCCACCGTGTCGCGGCGGACGGCCAGGCGCGCCGTTCGCGGCACGTCGCCAAGGCTCTTGTGGGACACCTGCAACAGCGCCGCCAGCGTCTCCCATCGGACCGAGTCACGGCGGCGCTGGTTGTCCAGGTCCTTGCTGGAGACCCCGGCAGCGGCCGCGGCGCGCGACAGGCCACCGAGGTCTCCAATGAGGGAGCGGAGCCAATCCCCAAGGCCGCGCACGACCAACCCTTCCGGCGGGTCGGCGGCCAGCTCTGCCAGAAGGTCAAGGGCGTCCGTTGCTTCCGCTTCGAGACGCAGCGACCCCGCAATGGGGATGCGCACGCCAGGCACAAGCTCCACCGCCTTGCGCTTCACAAGGCGACCGCCCTCCAGGGTCTCGACGCGGTGTCCCGGCGAGCAGGTGAAGGAGCGGCCCATCGCCGTGCGCACCTCCAGCAGGTGGCGGGGAGAGGGCACTTTCAGGATGCGAAGCGCCTGCCGGGGCTCCAGGACTCCGGTGGCAGGGTCCGCGGCGAGGACGCGCAGCCCCTCCAGCCGCTTCCCGAGCGTGCCGGCGCCGTCCAGCGGCTCCTCCGCGCCGGGGGCCGCCGCATAGAGGTCCGCCAGCGTGGTGCGGCGGGGCTGCGGCGAGTTGAGGACATACAACTCGGTCGCCGGGTGGAGGCAGTTGCGGCGCTTGGCCGCGTGGAAGTAGGGGTGCGCGAAGTGGCACTGCGCCCGGGTGTAGCCGATGATGCGCGACAGCACGCCGCCGGAGGTGTGCGGGGCGAGGCCGATGGTGAGGTGGCCGACGAGGTCCTTGCGGGTCTGCGCGTTGTAGTAGGGCTTGAGGCCGTAGAAGCGCTCCAGCAGCTCGTCGAGGTACTTCGCGGTGCGCAGCAGGTAGTCGCCGCAGCCGTCGTTGAGGACGAGGTCCTGCACGCGCAGCTCCAGCAGTTGGTCGTCGCGCTCCAGCGGCCGTCCGTCCATGTCGTGCGTGTAGCCCAGCTCGACGGCGCGTGCCACGGAGAGGCCGACCTCCTTGGGCCGGAAGTGGGTCAGCGGCACGTCGATCATGTCGAAGCGCACGGTTCCGTCCTTGAAGGTGTAGATGTCGTGGCGGGCGCGCAGCAGCGCCTTCTCCAGGGGCTCCGGCACCTTGTCGGCGTTGATGACGCCGATGACCCCCTTGATGGTCTCTGGCAGGCGGTCGAGTTTGAGGGCCTGCTTGGCGCGCTCCAGCTCGGCGCGCAGGTTGATGTCCGTGAGCGGCTTCTCGCCCTGGAAGCCCTGCTGCTTCACGGGCCGCGCGCGCAGGACGGTGTGGCCGCCGCACTCGCAGAACGAGCGCCACTGCACCCGGCCGCACGCCTGGCAGGCGCGCTCACCGACCTCCACCTGGATGGTGCCCTGCTCCGCGGCGTCCTTGACGAGGCGCTGGATGCCGCCGGCGGAGCCGAGGGGGAAGAGGCCGTGCGGCGGGGGCTTCATCTTGCGCGCGTCGGCCTTCTCGGGGCGCCCCATGCGGCCGCCGATGCGGCAGGGCGCCTTCGGCATCACCGGGAAGCCGGCGAGGCGGGACACCAGGGCGACGGTGGGGAAGCGCGTCGGGAGGTCGGGCTGGCAGGGGTCGTAGAGGATGCGCCGCCGCTCCGTGTCGATGATCCGGTCGCCGTCGGCGTCGAGGCCGAGGCAGCGCAGCAGCGGGTAGGCGAGCAGCGGCTCGACGTGCAGCCGGTCGCCTTCGACCCGGTGGATGGCGAGGAGCTTGACGAGCAGGTCCTTCGGCGCGGGCTCGTCGGCGGGGAGCCAGAGCGTCTCCTCGGCCCAGGCGCCATTCGCCTTGGCCCACTCGCCGAGCGCGCGGATTTGGAGAAGGTCCAGGTCGTGCCAGAGCAGCGTCGCGTCCGGGTGCAGCGCCACCCCCGTCGCCTCCGCGAGCCGGACCATGGTGGGGCCGTCCATCTGGCCGACGTCGGGCAAGCCCTCGCGGGCGACGGCGGGCATCGCGCCGAGGGCCTTCTCGTGCTCCAGCCGCCACCACTCGCGCACCCAGGAGGATTGCGGCAGGTTGGCGTTGTTCTCCGCGAACTCGCCGAACGGGATGAGGATCTCGCCCAGGTCGACGATCTCCGCGATGGCGGGGCGCAGCTCCTTGACCTGGGCGATGGAGGTGAAGCGGACGAGGCTGCCGTTCTTCAGCAGCGCCGCCGGGCCCTCCAACTGGTCGCAGGCGGTGGCGAGGGTGCCCTTGCCCGGCCGCTCCACCTTGAGTTGGGTGCCGACGGCGAGGAAGTCGTCGAGGATGGCCATCGTGGCCGGGTGGAACGCGTTGGCGGCGAGCCCCGAGGTGCGGGCGCGGCCGTAGCGCAGGCGGAACGCGCCGGGGCGGCTGGGGTGGCCGAAGACGGGGCGCCCCGCGATGAGGTCCTTGACGTAGGTGTTCTTGGGCGCGATGAGGGGGCGGCCGTCGGCGTCGTGCTGCGCCTCGTCCCCCTTGCCCTTCTTGAGGAACTGGTTGAGGAAGTCCCACCCCTCCAGCTTGAGCTTCTCGACGTGCTTCAGGACCTTCGGCGCCTTGAGGATCATGCCCTCGGCCATCACGAGGCAGGCGCCGCCGCGCAGCTGGTTGGTCTCGACGCGGGGAAGGTCGCGGTTGCCGGTGACCTCCTCGCGCTCGGTGCCTTCGCCGTTGATGCAGACCGGGCAGTTGCGGGCGATGAGCTCGATCTCGGCGCCCGTGGGGTTGTACTGCAGGTGCGCCTCCATCTTGTAGGCGGCGATCTCCTCCTTGTAGCGCTCCACCTCGCCGTCGGTGGCCTTGTAGACGCCGATGCCGAGCTTGCGCCGCACCAGGTCCGCGATGAGGACCGCCATCGCCTGGGCGGTGCCGCCGGCGGCGCGGATGGGGCCGGCGAAGTAGAGGTCGACGTAGTCGGTGCCGTCGAGGTTGGCGCCCACCTTGACCTCGGCGATGCCCTCCAGCGGCGCGACCAGGACGCCCTCGGTGAGGATGCTGAGGCCGGTGCGCACCGCCTGGTCGAGCGCCTTCTCGCGCTGCCCGGACTTGGCCAGGTCGTCGGCGACCTCGGTGGCGACCTGGAGGCTCACGACCTCGCGGCTGCCGAACCCAAGCTCCGCCGAGAGCTGCCGGATGCGCTTGGCGACGCCGGGCGGGCCGACCTGCGCCTCGACGCGGGCCGCCAGGTCCTCCGCGGGGGGGATCTCGACCTCGAGGTTGGGGTCCTTGCCCTTGCGGCGGGCCTGCTTGGCGATGGCGTAGCAGCGCATCGTCTCGGCGTGCAGCGACTCGAAGTAGGCCCGCATCTCCGGCGACATGGCCGGCCCCTCGGGCTGGGCGGGCACAGCGGTCGGGGCGCCGGCCTGCACGGGCGCGGAGGCGGGCGGGACGGGCGGGGCCGGAGGCGCGGGGGGCGCCTCGGCGGGGACCTGCACGCTGTCCGCTCCCATCCACGCCGACCACGGGGCGCGGCCCGTTAAGCCTTCGGGGGAGCCCGATGCTGGCTTGCCCGCTGGGGGCGCGTGTGCCTGGAGGCTTCCGTTGGACCGCGGAGCCGCGGAATCCACGGACACCATGGCTTCCGTGTGTTCCGCGCCTGCCGGTTCGAGGGGCGACGGCCGATGGTGCGAAGCCTGCGAGACAGGCACCATCAATCTTAAGGAGGCGGCGCGGCCCTGGTCGGAGCATGGCGGCCCCGTCACGCCTTCTCGCCGGCATCGTCCTCTTCGCCCTCCTCGCGGGGTGCGCCCAGAAGAGCGGCGATTCCACCGGCCCCGGCGGCCAGGCCGTGGAGGGCCAGAGGGCGGGGGACCCCGTCCGCGTCTGGGCCGCCCACCCGCAGGTCACGCTGGCCGCGGGGCAGGAGCCGGTCCTGGCGCGCTTCGCCTACGCGGGCCCCCTCAACATCACCAAGGTCATCAGCGGGACGTTCGCGCCGCAGCAGGTCTGCCCCCTCGGCATCTGCGCCGTGGAGGAGCAGTTGGCCAGCATCGACCTCAGCGACAGCCTCCCGCTCGGGATGCCCCTGCACGTCACCGCCCTGCTGGGCGTCCCCTCCCTCATCAACCCGCCCTACCTCATGGTCGCGGCGCCCCCGGAGGACCGGCTGGACGAGGCCGAGAACCAGGTCTCCGCCGAGGGCACCCGCGCGGCCTTCTCCCTCCAGCGCAACGTGGACGGCCCCGTCAGCCTCACCGTCGTGCGCACCGAGGCCGGCCAGGACGCCTCCTTCGCGTACACCCTGACGCTCCACGTCGACGTGCTCGCCACCCTCTTCGACGGGCGCACCCCCGTCGCGGTCCAGGTGCCGCCGGGCGCCACCGCCCTCGCCGTCGAGGAGGCCACCCCGGGCGGCGACGTGCGGCTCTGGGACGGCAAGGACGCCTACCTCGGCAACCGCAGCCTGTCCAAGGGCTTCGTCCTCCTGCCCGTGCAGCCGGGCGAGCACGTCCTGCAGTTCAGCGGCGCCACCGCCGCCCTCCACGTCTACGTCCTGGCGGCCAACGGCACGGCGCCGCCGCTGCTGCGCGCCCTCGGCTTCTCCCGCACCCTCGGCGAGCTCCACGACGCCACCGGCGGCACCCCCGTCGCGTGGACCTTCCAGCCCGACGCGGTCCCCCTCGGGGTGGGCATCCGGATGGCCAGCAACCCGGCCACCCTCCTGATGGCGGACGCGGGGGCGGACTTCCAGCTGCGCGGCCCCAGCGGGCTCCTGCTCGGCCGCATCCAGGTGAACTCCTGCCTCTGCAGCCTCCAGCTCGCCGCCGGCGCGTGGGGAACGGAGGCGACCGCCGGGACCTACTCGGCCAGCTACACCAGCACCGGCACGGTGCAGGCGCAGATTTCCCACTTCGTCGACCACTACGTGCGCTAACCGCGACAATGGCGACGATTTCAAAGAAATCCCCATAGTCGAATCTATACACTGGCCTCGATGCAACGCCTGGCTGTGCGACCCCTGACGCGCTGGCCAGCGTGACCGACATGAACCTGCAATCCCTCCCCCGCCTGCTGGCCGGCCTCCTGGCCGCCACCCTGATTGTCCTCTCCGGGACCGCCCAGGGCGCCGCCCCCGGCCTCCCGACCAGCCACGTCACCGCGGACAGCAGCGTCGCCGCCGCGGCCACCCCGCAGCCGCTCGTGCAGCGCGCCAGCGACGAGTACCTCTCGCACGTCCAGTTCACCAACGAGGCGGAGGCCGCCGCCATCGCGCCGGTCCCAACCGACTTCAACCTCATCCGCCCCGGCCAGCTCCTGCTGACCACCATCCCGGGCCAGGGGACCTTCATCTGCTCGGCCTCGTTCGTCTTCAAGGACAACAAGACCCCGGTGAACTACTACCTCGCGACGGCCGGCCACTGCGTCCTGCCCCCGACGGCCGTCTCCACCCACGGCACCGGCGCCAACTACAACCCCTCCGGCGTCGTCGTGAGCGCCTGCTACGCCAACTGCTACCTGGGCGGCGAGCTCTCCGGCCTCCTGGCCTCGTTCGCCACCGTGGGCCCGGTCGTCTACGCCCGCCAGAGCCAGGCCACCGCGGCCGTCGGCTGCGTGGCCGGCCAGATCGGCAACGACTTCGCCCTGGTGAAGATCAGCCCCACCTGGTACACCGCCCCGTGGAACATCGTCACCCCCCGCATGGCGGTCTGGAGCGGCCCCTACGTCTTCGGCCTCGGCGTCGAGGGCACCGGCAAGCTCCTCGTCCACCACGGCAACGGCATCGAGCTCGGCACCGCGGAGCCCACCAAGGCCCGCGCCGGCGTCTCCCTGGACGACGGCATCCTGTGCAGCTTCCAGGCGCTCATCTCGGTGGCGGGCGGCGACTCCGGCTCGGCCATCAGCCTGGCCATGGCCGGCGCCACCCCTGAGCCGGTCCTGAGCGGCGGCGAGGCGCTGGGCACCATCACGCACGCCCTCGCCGGCGCCGCGCCCCCGGCCTACGGCACCACCGTCTACCGCGCCATCGGGATGGCCAAGACGGACGCCAACCTGACCATCAGCCTGTGCATGGCCTCCACGACCATCCCCGGCTGCTAGACAGGCAGACCTCGGCCACGGAGGGGAGA
>JAIVGU010000168.1 GCA_020201445.1 Halobacteriales archaeon | reverse complement strand
GGTCGTGCAGAAGGTCGACCCACACCAAGAACGCGCCTGGATGGCGCCATGGTGCCGTGCTGGAGGTCAACTCACGGTCACGAAATCCTTGGAGGCACGCCTCAAGTCCTTTCACGGTCCCCCAAGTTGGCTTCTTGGCTTCGCGGGTGAAGCGAGACTAGCCAATGTGGGAACATCTACTGGAGCCGCGGCTCACCTTGCTCGATGGGCGGGCGGGCGAGTTGGTGGGCTTCTTCCAGGAGCTTGCCCACCACGGCCTCCAGGCGGGTGCAGGCAAAGTCCTGTGGTGCGACGGGGACCACGGCTTCAACCCGCACGAGTTCGCCGAGGTGAACCTGACGCGCGGCCACGCCGCCGAGGAGGGTGGCGAGTGCATGCTCATCAAGCGCTGCATGACCCCCTTCCAGTGGTACACCACGCTCTCCCGCCTCCTGCCCGAGAAAATCCGCGCCGCGCCGACGCGCTTGGCCATCGTGAACCCGTTCGACCGCCAGTTCAGCACCGACGAATTGGCCGACTGGGAGCAGGAGGACTACGTTCGCTTCCTCATCCCCCACCTCAAGGCGGTCGCGCGGCAGACGGGCGTGCCCATCCTGCTCGGCGTGGACATGCAGCGGTGGTGGCGCACCCACCCCAGCCTCGCCCAACTCACGCGCGACGGAGTTGACGAGCGCTGGAGCGTGAGCCTCGTCGGCGGCCGCTGGCGCTGCGTGCGCGACGACGGCACGGTGCTCGACCCGATGCTGCGCCACGCCACCACCCTCCTCGACTACCTCGACCAGAGCGAGCGCCCCGTCCTCGTGGTCCCGCCCACCAAGAGGCGGCTGGCGCGGGCGCGGCGGACCCGCATCATCCACCGGGAGGCGAAGCCTTGAGCCCAGCCTGCGTCACGGGCACCGTAGAAGGCCGCCAGGTGTGCGGGGCGGCAATGGAGTCGAAGAAAGCTGCACCGAGTGGCGTGGCACTCGCTGGGTGCTCGGGCCAACGGTCAAGTGATGGATAGCTCTGGCCGAATGCGTGGTGACCGACTTGGGACCCGAGGCCCTCCAACTCGAAAGCTATCTGGAGCGCTGGCGCCAGACCGTCCGCGTGGCAACACGTACGGGAAAGCGCCTTGCTGAAGCCGTCGAAGCCGGCGGCAAGCTGTCCTTCGGCCTCAAGGCGGAAGAGGACGGCCCTCTGCAGGTGAACTTCGAGGTTCCTGACGCTAAGACAATCCTGGAGCTGGCCGTAGCCCTGCGCGAGCTGCTCAATCCAGCGTCCGACCTTCATCACGACCATCTGCTCGCCATCCTGCGCGCTCAAAAATCTGCTGGCTTGGACGCCGAGGTCGCCAAGTTCGAGGAGGCCGTCAAGAGGGCTCAGCGCACTAACGTCAGCCTCAACGGCAGCGACCTAAACGGCCAGGAACTCTTCGTCAAGCTCAGCCGCAGCATCATCTTCGCCAACGACACCGACGCCGCGGTCGCTCGTGCCAAGCTCGACCAGGACCCAATCATGCGGGACCTGTTGTGGTTCACCTTCTACAACTACTGCATCACCATGTCGAAGTACCTCATCCAATTCATGCTACGACTGGGCGACCGGCATCTGTTCCCGCGCGGGCCCTTCCGTGATTTGGTCTGCATCTACTGCAAATCCACCACGGCCCAATTCAGTACCGTCGACCACACCTTGCCCCAATCGCTGGGCAACACCCACAGCATCCTGCCTCGTGGCTACGCCTGCGATGACTGCCAAACATTGCTGTCCGTTGCTGAGCAGAAAGCCCTCAAGTCCCTGCCGTTCAACATGATGCGCGTGCTGAACATCCACCAAACCAAGGACGGCAAGTTCACCCAAGCTAAGTTTGCCAACGTTCACTTGATCAGAACGGGCCCAAACTCTGTGCGCATGGTGGCGCAAGGAAAAACACCCAAAAAATCCACACCGAATCCTGAAGGCACATCAAACGGCCAAGTCAGCATGTCGGGCAAGGTCGACGCCGTCAACGTGGGCCGCGTACTTGTGAAGGCGGCCCTTGGTGGCATCGCATTGGAGCGGGGCCGGAATCACGTCCTGCAACCTCGCTTTGATGCAGCACGCGAGTTCATTCAGACTGGCAAGGGCCTCAAG
>JAIVGU010000167.1 GCA_020201445.1 Halobacteriales archaeon | reverse complement strand
CCTCTACTTCGAGCCGCTGACGCTGGAGGACGTCATGCACTGCATCGAGCGCGAGCGCCCCGACGGCGTCCTGGTGCAGTTCGGCGGCCAGACCGCCATCAACCTCGCCCTGCCGCTGGAGGCCGCGCTGAAGGCCCGCCCCGACCTGCCCACCAGGATTTGGGGCACCTCCCCGGCCGCCATCGACCTCGCCGAGGACCGCGACAAGTTCAACCAGCTCATGCGCGGCCTCGGCATCCCGCAGCCGGAGGCCGGCATCGCCTTCGAGGCGGAGGAGGCAGTCCGCAAGGCGGGCGCCATCGGCTACCCTGTCCTGGTGCGGCCGAGCTACGTCCTGGGCGGCCGTGCGATGCAGGTCGTCCACAACGAGGCGGAGTTGCGCGACTACATCCGCGACGCCGTCCGGGTCAGCAAGAAGACGCCAGTGCTCATCGACCGCTTCCTCAGCCGCGCCATCGAGATCGACGTGGACGCGGTGTGCGACGGCCACGAGGTGCTCGTCGGCGCCGTCATGGAGCACGTCGAGGAGGCGGGCGTCCACTCCGGCGACTCCACCACCGTCATCCCGACGCAGAACATCGCGCCCGACGTGCTGCGGACGCTGGAGGAGCACACGCGCAAGATCGCGCTCGCCCTTGCCACCCGCGGCCTCATCAACATCCAGTTCGCGGTGCAGGGCAAGACGGTCTACGTCCTGGAGGCCAACCCGCGCAGCAGCCGCACGGTGCCCTACGTTGCGAAGGCGACCGGCCTCCCTCTCGCCAAGATTGCCGCCAAGGTCGCGGTCGGACGCACGCTGAAGGAGTTGGGCGCCGTCGCCCCGCCCAGGGTCCGCCACGTCGCGGTCAAGGCCCCCGTGTTCCCCTTCCTCAAGCTGCCCGGCGTCGACGCCGTGCTGGGCCCCGAGATGAAGTCCACCGGGGAGGTCATGGGCATCGCGGGCGACTACGCCACCGCCTACGCCAAGGCGATGGAGGCCGCCGGCAACAAGCTCCCCACCGAGGGCACCGTCTTCGTGTCGGTCGCCAAGCAGGACCGCCCCCGCATCCTGGACGCCGTGCGCGAACTGGCCCGCCTTGGGTTCCAGCTCGTCGCCACCGAGGGCACCGCCGCCGACCTGCGCGCCGCCGGATTGGAGGTCACGACGGTCTACAAGCTCTCGGACAAGAAGTCCCCCGACGCCATCGACCTCATCCGCAACGGCCAGGTCCACCTCATCCTCAACACCCCCGGCGAGCTGATGGAGGGCCCGCAGCGCCGCGACGGGTTCGCGATGCGCCGCGTCGCCGTCGAGGGGCAGGTGCCGTTCCTCGCCACCGTGGAGGCGGCCCAGGTCGCGGTGCAGGCCATCGCCGCCAAGCGCCGCCTCGCCGGCCGGTTCGCCGTCCAAAGCCTCCAAGACTACGCGCGTGCTGCGCGGGTGGTGGTGCGCTGATGCGGAAGGACCTCCTCGCCATCGTCTGCTGCCCCGTCCACAAGACGGCCCTGGAGCCGACCGTCACCCGGCAGGACGAGCAGGGCGACATCCTCGAGGGCACCCTCACCTGCGCCAAGTGCCGCTTCGCCTACCCCATCGAGGACGGCATCCCCAACCTGCTGCCGCCGGAGTACCACGCCGACCAGGTGAAGGAGCCGGCGCCCAAGCCCGCGAAAGGCCCCGGCCGCCAGGCCGGAACCGCGAAAGGCAAGAAGTGACCCGCACCGTCGTCGCCGTCACGAGTGACCTGCTGTGGCTCGGCAAGGTCCGCGCCGTCGCGGACCGGCTCGGCTGGCGCGTGGAGGTCCCAAAACGGAACCTGGATGTGACCGAGATGCTGCTTGACGGGGAGACCAAGCTGGTGCTGCTGGACCTGCACCACCCCGCCATCCCGTTCGTGGACACCATCCGGCTGGTGCGCGGCACCCGCTGGGACACCCGCCTCGTCTGCTTCGGCCACCACACCGACACGGAGCGCATCCAGAAGGCCCGCGAGGCGGGGGCGCAGGAGGTCTGGCCCAACTCGGAGCTGGAGCGGCGGTTGCCTGAGCTGATGTCCTAGGCGTCCCCCACGAACCGCGGAGGTCACGCAGACCGCGGAGAAATCTCCGTGCATTCTGCGCCCTCCGCGGTCGTCGTGTGC
>JAIVGU010000202.1 GCA_020201445.1 Halobacteriales archaeon | reverse complement strand
GCCGTCGCCTACGCCGCCGTCATGGCCGCGCTCGCCTACGCCAGCCTCGCCGTCGTCGGCCTGCACCTCGCCGCGTGGCTCACCCTGGGCGCCATCGCCTACTACGTCCTCGTCTACACGGTCCTCCTGAAGCCCACGACGCCGCAGAACATCGTCATCGGCGGCCTCGCCGGCTCCTTCCCCGCCCTCATCGGCTGGAGCGCCGCGACCGGCGGCCTGGCGTGGCCCGCGAGCCTCCCCGCCTGGGACCTGGCCCTGCTGGTGTTCCTCTGGACCCCCGCCCACTTCTGGGCCCTCGCGCTGCTCTACAAGGACGACTACGGCGCCGCGGACTACCCGATGATGCCCAACGTGCGCGGCGAGGCCAGCACCCGCCGCCAGGTCGTCGCCTACTCCGTCCTGACCGTGGCGTTCTCGCTGGCCCTGGTGTTCTCCGGCCACGCCGGCTGGATCTACCTCGGCGCGGCGTGCCTGCTCGGCTCCGCGCTGCTCGTGCGCTCCGTCGAGATGATGTCCGCCCCAACGCCGAGGGCCTACCGCGCCTTCTTCCTGTTCACCATCCAGTACCTCGGCGTGCTGCTCTTGGCGCTCATGCTCGACCAGCTCCTGCCGTTCCCGGTGGCGTGACGCCCCAACCAAATCACGGCGGATTGCGCAGATTCCACGGAAGAAATCCGCGTCATCCGCGGAATCCGCGGTTCAGTCGGCGCGGCTTCGGCCCCACCGAACCGCGGATTTCGCGGAGGCAACCTGAATCCGCTCGAATGGCGAGTCCGGTCAGGGGAGGCGCAGCGGCAAGTGCGGCACCACCGGCTCGCGGCCGATGAACTGCGCCTCGTAGCCGGTGGCGATGCTCGCCATCTCCCCCAGCACCGCGTAGACGTGCGCCGAGCAGGGGTCCAGCGCGACCTCGCCCGGCGCCGGCTCGCCCTCCTGCCCCGGGAACACCAGCGGCTCGAAGCGGCTGCCCGGGGAGTTCAGGTTGTCCGCGTCCCCCTTGCCGGCGTGGGCGCGGTAGAAGCCGCCGACGGTGCGGCTGCACACCATGTAGATGACCGGCTCGGCCACGACGCCCGCCTCGCCGCGGATGTCGGTGGGAACCGCCTCCTGCACGATGACGGAGGTGGTCTTGACGCGCCCCTTGCCGCGGTCCATCTGCTCGCGGCTGCGGGAGTTAAGGCTGGCGAGCAGGTCGTCGCCGGAGGCGGCGGTGGTGATGGCCATGCCGTAGGTGCCGGCGTCGGCCTTGACGAAGACGGAGGGGGCGCGGCGGAGGCCGTGCTCGTCGTACTTGGCCTGCACGCGGCCCACCACGCGGTCGACCGCCTGCGCCGCGGCGGCGAGGTTGGACTTCGCCTTGAAGTCGAGGCCGTCGACGCGCTCGAAGTCGGCGGTCAGCAGCCACGGGTCGAAGCCGACCTTGCGGCCCAGGTGCGCGGCCAGTTGGCTGGTGACGGCGAAGTGCTCCGACTTGCGGCGGCGGTGCCAGCCCATCGCGGGCGGCGGGGTGATGGGCTGCGCGAGCCCCTCCAGCTCCGGCGGCATCCCGTCGGAGAGGTCGTTGTTGAGGACGATGAGGTCGGCCGCCTCCCCGCCGGCGACGAGGCGGTCGCCCTCCCGCACGGCGCGGTGCAGCGTGACGCTCCCGCCCAGCGGCGTCGGCATCTGTTGGCCGTCCGCGACGTCGGGGCTCAAGGTCCCCAACGTCACCGCGTAGCCGGCCTCCTCGAGGATGTCCCGCAGGACCGCGAGGTGGCCGAAGTAGCCGGCGTTGCGGGTGTGGCTCTCCGCCAGGACGAGGATGCGGCGCGTGCCGGGGGCGGTGCGGCCGAGGTAGCCCTTCGCGACCCGGGCGGCGACGCGGCGGCTGCGCGGCGCCAGGTTGTTGAAGCCGGCGGGAAAGGCGTTGGCGTCCACGACCGCAGCCTTGGTGGCGTTGCGGCGGATGTCGACGCTGGTGTAGATGGGGCAGCGCACCCGGTCGCGGTGGAAGGCGAGGAACGCCTCGACATGGTCGGCGCGGCGCACCAGCACCTCGTCCAGCGCGCTCAGGTCGTCGCACACCTGCATCAGGCCAGCGCCTCCAGCGACACGGACTCCGGGCGCGCGCCGTGCACGAACACCTCGGTCCACAGGTCGAACAGCAGTTGGTCGGCGCCGCTGGCCGCCTCGCCCGCCGGGTGGGTGATGGTCCTGGGGCGCAGCTTCGCCGCGTGCGCCTCGAACCTCTCCATGACGCGGGGCGCGGTCGCGCGGCCGGCGGGGACCTTGCGGCGCCACGCCACCTCCTTGGGCAGCAGCGGCTCGGCGGCGCGGCGCAGCACCCACTTCTCGATGCCCTCGCGCACCTTCCACTCCCACGGCACGGCGTCGCTGAGCGCCTGCTGCGGGCGGCTGAGGAACGGCACGCGCACCTCCAGCCCGAAGGCCATGCTGTTGCGGTCGACGAGGCGGAGCTGGAAGGCGTCGAGCTGCGCGCCCTGGTCCCACTTCGCCAGCTCCGGCCCGCTCGCGTGCTGGCGCAGGATGGTGTCCCGCAGCGTCGGGTCGGCGGGCTGGGCCACCCGGAGCCGGCGCATCCGCTCGGAGGCGAGGGCGTGCGGGTCCTGGTAGCGCGCATAGCCGCCCCACAGCTCGTCGGCGCCCTGCCCGCACAGGCCGACGCCGACGTGGCGGCGCATCATGCGGAACAGCGGGAAGAAGAAGAACTCGGTGTAGTTGACGTTCTCGTTGTGCCACGCGTGCCGCGGCAGGTCGCGCAGCAGGTCGTCGAGGCCGAACGTGCCCTCGTGGTGCTCGGTGCCCAGGTGCTCGGCCACCTTGCGCGCGGCCTTGACGTCCTCCACCTCGTCGTCCTCCGCCAGGGTGAAGGTGGCGATGGGGCGCTCCGCCATCCCCTGGTGCAGGGCCGCGACCGCCGCCGAGTCGAGGCCGCCGGAGAGGACGACCCCCAGCGGCACCTCCGACATGAGCTGCTCCCGCACCGCCTGCCCCAGCCGGTCGCGCAGGGCCCGCGCCGCCTCGTCCGGGCTGGAGGGCGCCGCGCGCTCGGCGGGGAACGGCCTGTAGAGCTTGGGCAGCACCACGCCGTCGCCCGGCTTCACGACGGCGTAGGTCGACGGCGGAAGCTGCCGCACCCCCTCGAACAGGGTGCGGTTGCCGGCCAGGAACTCCAAGACGGCCTGCTCACGGAAGGCGTCGAGGTCCGGCCGCGGCGGAAGCGCCTCGTGGGCGAACAGCGCCTTGGCCTCGCTCGCGAACACCAGGTCGCGGCCGGCGAAGGCGTACTGCAGCGGCTTGATGCCCCACGGGTCGCGCGCCAGAACCAGCTCGCGCCGCTCGGCGTCCCACAGCGCGAAGGCGAACATGCCCTCCAGCCGCTCCAGGAGTTGCGCGCCCCAGCGGCGGTAGCCCTCCAGCAGCACCTCCGTGTCGCTGTGGGTGCGGAAGCTGGCGCCGAGGGCCTCCAGCTCCACGCGCAGGTCGAGGTGGTTGTAGACCTCGCCGTTGTAGACGATGGTGAGGCGGCCCGACGCGTCGGCCATCGGCTGCTGCCCCATCGCGCGGTCGATGATGGCGAGCCGGCGGTGGCCGAGCGTCACGTGGCCGTCGGACCACAGGCCGGAGCCGTCGGGGCCGCGGTGGGCGATGCGGTCGCACATCCGGCCGACGAGGGAGCGGTCGTCCCGGCCGAGCAGCCCGGCGATTCCACACATTCAGGGGCGCCTCAAGCGGCGGCCCCGTAGGCCTGCTCGATGTGCCGGCAGATCTCCGTGAGGTCGTTGGAGAGGAAGGGCCCGTCCTGCAGCACGGGCACGGACTGGCTGCCGAACTTGGCGCGCACCAGCGACTTGTCCCCCGCCGGCAGGGTGACCGCCTCGTAGGCGACCTGGTGCTGGCGCAGCAGGCGGCGCACGAGGCCGCATTCGTGGCACTCCGCGAACTGGTACAGGATCGGGGTCGCCATGGGCGCGGCGAGGCTGGCCGTGGTTGATAAGGCCCCGGGTGGGGGAACCGCCGTCGCTTCCTGCGTCAGGAGTGGACGGACCAGGAGTCGACGACCCAGGTGGCGCGGCTCGCAGTGGCCTCGACGTGGCCTGCGCACTCCAGGCGGCCCCTGTAGTGCGGCGCCGCCACGACGAGCGTCTCGTACTCGCCGCCCTCGCCCGCGACGTGGGGGCCGGCGGGGTGCCGCTCCATGGCCTCGGCCTTCGCGAGGTCCAGCCGCTGCCCGGCCCACGCGTTCGGCACCCCCTCGGCGGCGGTGCGGCTGAAGCGGATGTCGTAGCCGCCGGCGACGAGGGAGCGGACGTAGGCCTCCGGCTCCTTGTGCCACAGCGGCGCGAAGGTCTTGAGGCCGAGGCGGTGGCCGATGGCGTCGATGCGGGTCTTCTGGTACTCGCTCGCCAGGGCGCCGCTTACGAGCCCGTCCAGCCGCAGGTCCGCCTTGGCGTGGGCGATGGCCGCCTCCAGGTCGGCGACCTCCTCGTCCTTGCCGCTGCGGCACGGCGCCTCCAGCAGCGGCAGGCCCAGGCATTGTGCCACCCCGCGCACGACGGCGAGGTTCGGCGTATGGAACATCCAGGCGTCGTCCTCGGCGGGGACCATCGTGAGCCCGGCCACCACGTCCCAGCCGAAGTTCTGCGCCACCTCGACGGCGGCCACCGAGTCCTTGCCGCCGGAGAGCAGCGCGAGGACGCGCATCACGTGCCCCCGGCGGAACCACGAATTTCACGAATTGCACGAAGGAGGATGGTTCGTGGACTTCGTGCAATTCGTGGTTCGGGCGGGCGAATCATGGCAGGCCCAGCAGGTCCTCTTCGTCCGCGTCGCGCAGCGTCGGGCGGAACTCGCGTGCCGGCACCAGGTCGTCGGGGTCGAGGTCCACCACAAGGCGCCCGGGCTGCATCGGCTCCAGGCGGCCCAGGCGGTCGCCGCGCGGCCCGTACGCCTGCGCGCCGCCCCAGAACACGATGCCGTCCTGCGGCCCGACGAGGTTGGCGTAGGCGTTGAAGCAGGCGTTCTCGATGGCGCGCGCCGGCAGCAGGGCCTCGAAGAAGCGCTGGCTCGTCGTCGGGCTGGCGCTGACGTTCAGCAGCAGGTCAGCGCCCGCGAGCGCTTGGCGGCGGTTGGCCTCCGGGAAGAACAGGTCGTAGCAGATGCCCAGGCCGATGGCGCCGAGGTCGGTCTCCCACACCTTCGCCTCCTTGCCCGGGCGGAAGAACAGGCCTTCCTGGAACGTCGTGAAGGTCGCCAGCGAACGCTTGTCGTAGGCGTCCACCTCGCCGCCGGGGGTGACGAGGAAGGCGCTGTTGTGGGTGATGCCGGCGCGCGGGGTGCGGGGGCCGCCGACCACGACGTGCGCCTTCGCCTTCTTCGCCGCCTTGAGGAGGGGCTCCAGCCGCTCGTCGTCCAGGCGGAGGGCGAGCCGCTGCGCGTCGTCGCCGATGGCGTAGCCGCTCAGGAACATCTCGGGGAACGCGACGAGGTCGGCCTCCCTCGCCAGGACGGCCTTCGCCACGGCCTGCACGTTGGCCTCCACGTCGCCGAGCTTCGGCGCGGCGCAGTGGAGGGCCAGCCGGGTGGGCTTCACGGCGCGGTCCAAGGGAAGGCGCTACTTGGCCGCTTCGAGCACGGCTTTGGGAAAAAAGCCCCGTCCAGGCAGATGAACCCCCTGCCCGGTGGGAAAAACTCCCTTCCTGGCGCTGCGGCTCGCCAGGCCGCCTGGCGGGCTCTCTCCCTTCCAGGCACGGCTTTGGGAAAAAAGTCCGCCCGCCGCGCTCCTGCCAGACAAGCCCGCCGCCCGTGGGAAAAAAGTCCGGCAACGTCCAAGTCCAGGGCCCGCCTCGCGCCGCCCGTGGAGCAGGCCGCCCCCATCCCCGCCGAGGGCCCCGCCCGCTGGGAGGCGGTCATCGTGGCCTTCCTGCGCCGCCACGTCGAGGCCGCGCACGCCAAGGGCCTCGTCGTCGGCGTCTCCGGCGGGCTGGACTCCGCCGTGGTCGCGGCCCTCGCGGTGCGTGCCCTCGGCAGGGAGAGCGTCCTGGCGGTCATGCTGCCGGCGCCCGACTCCAGCCCCGAGGACAAGGAGCACGCCCTGCTCGGCTGCGCGGCGCTGGGCCTCGCGCCCCTGGAGCACTCCATCGGCCCCATCGTGGCGGGGCTGGAGGCGACCCTGGGCTACGTCCCCGAGCCGCGCGTGCGGGGCAACGCCAAGGCCCGCGCCCGGATGCTCCTGCTCTACGCCGAGGCGCAGAAGCGCGACTTCCTCGTCTGCGGCACCGGCAACAAGTCGGAGGTCCTCACCGGCTACTTCACCAAGCACGGCGACGGCGGCGTCGACCTGCAGCCCATCGGCGACCTCTACAAGACGCAGGTGCGCGAGCTGGCCCGCCACCTCGCCATCCCGGAGCCCATCGTCGGCAAGCCGCCCAGCGCCGGCCTCTACCCCGGCCAGACCGACGAGGCGGACATGGGGCTCACCTACGAGCAGCTCGACGCCGTGCTGCGCGGCATGGAGCTGAACCTGAGCCTCCCCGTCATCGCCCGGCGGACCAAGCTGCCACTCAAGACGGTGGAGAAGGTCGAGGGGATGGTGCGCCGCACCGAGCACAAGCGCCGCCTGCCGCTCATCCCCAAGCTCAACGTCCGCACCGTCGGCATCGACTGGCGGCGTTCGGTGCATTGGGGCTAGCCCAACGAAACCATGGATTTCCACGGACGACACGGGAAGCTGCTTGTCCGTGCAATCCGTGGTTTGGCGGTCGCTAACGGAACAGCGTCAGCAGGAAGATGGCCTCGCCGGACAGCACCGAGACGGCCCACAGCACCGCGAAGCCGAGCGTGGCGCGCGGCCGCTCGCGCAGCGCGTTGCGGCCCTGCCGGCGCAGCCGGAACGCCTCCGCCGCGAGCGCGACCAGGCCGGCGAACATCAGGAGCGACAGGATGCCGTGGCCCGCCAGCAGCGCCTCCATCGCGGCGCCCACGTGCAGCTCCGGCGCGGGGCTGGCGATGCGGATGGACATGTAGGCGATGTTGACCAGCGCTTCGAAGGCGAGAGTGATGGCCAGCAGGGTGCCGCGGAAGTCGTCGTGCCGCCACGCCCGCCAGAGGACGTAGTAGACGGCGGCGGTGACGGCCAGCTCCGAGACGGCGCTGACGTACGAGAACGCGGGGACGCTGCTCATGCCTCGCCCTCGTCCACCTGCTGCAGGGTGAAGCCCTCCGGGGCCGGGGCGCCGTAGAAGACCGTCACGAAGAGGTCGAACTCCACGTTCAGGCCGGCGCCGACGCCGAGGAAGCAGGCGACGCCGGCGATGCAGGCGGTGTGCCACGCGTGGCTGTGCGGGTAGACGTTGAACCGGAACGAGGTGGTGTTCTGCGGGACCTCGCCCGCGGTGCCGTCGGGGTAGGAGGCGCCGGGCTCGACGCGGAACGTGAAGGAGTGCTGGCCCTCGAAGCGGCCGTACTGCTCGTAGGTGCCGAGGCCGGTCTGGTTGTGGCTGCCCTGCACGGTGACGCGCAGGCCGTCGAGCAGCGGCTGGGTGGTGTTGAACACCAGGTCGCCCACGATGGTCTTCCAGCCGTCCTGGACGTCGACGGAGATGACCGAGGTGTTGTTGAACCGGCCCAACTC
>JAIVGU010000023.1 GCA_020201445.1 Halobacteriales archaeon | reverse complement strand
ACCTTGGACTCCCTGTGCACGCCTTCCGTGATGGCGTGCGCCAGGTCGTCGGCAATCATGCCTCGTACCGGTAGTGCTTGACGCGCACCGTCTTGCCGCTTGGGCTGCGAATCCTGAAGTGCTGTTCCTGCAGTTCGATGCCCTGTTCCGCCAACTGGTGGAACCATCCTTTTTCTTCTTGGCGGTCCGCGGAGATGCGCTGCGCGAATTCTGGGTAACGCGCATCGCTCCAGGAGATTTTCTGGTTGGTGGCTGCGCGCACAATCTCCGGTGTCGAGACCCACTGGTTGCGCCCCAACTCACGCACAGCCTGCGCAATGGCGCTGCGCGGCATCCGGTCGAACACCTGCTCCACGTCGGCCTCACTGTCCTCGCGCAACCAGTTCTTGAACAACTCCACCGCCTCGCGCGAATCCACCGAACTGAACCGGATAGACCCCTTTCCGGGCCGGCTGGCTTCAACGTGGATGCCTTTGCTGGCTGGATGCAGTAGGGCGTGGAATTCCTTCACGGCATCGCGACGCGGCACCTGTTCCACTTTCGGGGCGGCACGCTTTGCCACCATGGACGGCGGCGACCCGGGCACATCCTGAGCGCCCAACTTCCGCACCACGACCTCGGCATCTGGTTTTCCTTGGCCAGGTTTGTCTCGCCACTCGACGCGTTTCCAGATGCGCAAGATTTTCAGGATGGCGCCGTTGACGTTCCAGACGTTGTGCTTCCCGCACGTCAAGCTCAGGGGCTCACCGTTGGCACCGCGCTCCTCGATGACTTCCACCTGTGAGCGCCGCGTCGTGACGAGGTGGACGAACCGGCCGAAGCGGTTGGGTACTGTCCCCCACTTGACCTCTCCCTCGTACTCGGAATCCAGGACCGTCCGGTCCTTGATTTTGGTGTCCCGCCATCGCCCGCCCCAGAGGATGCTGGCTTCATGCACGGCTGTCGACCTCGTTTGGCGGCGCTGGCGCAGCTCGATGTCCGTGTAGGCCCGCCGCGGCTCGTCTTCCGGCAACCGGGTCGGCCAGGTCACCGGGTTTCCTCCTTGGCAGGCAGGTTCCCATGTGGTGCATCCTCAGGCGTCGGTGAGGCGACACCTGCTTGAGACTGAGTCTCAAACACCATATTGGCGTTTCCAAATGAAACGCGGCTCCATAGGAAGCCGGGGGCGGATTTGGCGGTCGCGGCAGCGCTCGGGCTAAGTAGTGCGTCTTTTCTTGACGACATGGCTGAGGTCCTCCTTGGCTGGGTCGCCGCAGGGCTCTCGATTCCGAGCGGCGACCCTTCCCTTCCTGGACTACCTTTGGTGCATCACCCATCCTGAGCGGTTCGGCACCGGCACGAAGTCGCCCCCAATCCTGGCGAGGATTTTCTTGCGGGCGCTCAGGATGACATTGTGGGCAGAATTGTAGTCCGGGTTGACGCTGCGTGTTCCCGGCAAGCGCGATGGGATGCCTTCGGGGATTTGGTCCTTGATGGCTGAGTTGTGGCTGTGCTCCAGGTTGCGCTGCTGCTCGATGTGGCGCACGGTCTGGTCCAGATCCAGCATCGGCGGGCCACTCCGCTTCACGGGCTTCCTGCTCGCGCGCTTGGCTGGCTTTTCGGAAGCTTGGCGCGGCTTTGCAGGCTGGGCCACGGGCGGCGCTGCGGGCTGCGCCGAATCCGGGAGCCACTCGAGCGGTGAGGCAATCAAGTAGGGCTGCCGGCCTCGCAGGATTTCTTGGACAAGGCGCCACTCCTTCTGGTCCTTGCAGTGGATGACGGCGGGTTGATCGGGGGCTTGCGGCGGGGTGAGGATGGCCATCGTGTCCCACCAACCATGGGCCCACTTAATTTCATCGCAAACTAGCGGCGGCCCCTCGAGCAAAGCCAACCAAAGCTGGCTTATACGCAGCCAAGCCACGCTTCGCGTGGAGGCCGCCGGTGCAAAGCATCCGTCAAAACAGGATGCTGCAACTTCTCCGGCAGGCCCTGCAACTCATCGCCGCGCAAAGGCCGGACAAGGACGGGGATCGAGCGCAGCTCCGGTTCATTCTTCAGGGCGACAGGACCTCCTGCCCACTATCTTGGGCATGGCGAGGTCAAGGAGAATGACGTCTGGCGCTCCATGCAGTTATGCCCCTTGCGCCGCAGCAACGGCAGGACCAGGACGCCATCCCGGGAGGGCACGCCGAGGTCCAGGGCAGGGGCAACCAAAAGCCGGGCGCGCCGGACGCGTTCGGATGCCGCCGTGGTTATGGGTCCTTGCGCGTAAAGCAGACCGTGCCCGATGAGTTGGCCCCGGGCAAGCGCGGCATTCCAGCGGAAGGCCTCTTGCCCGTCACGCTGGCCGCCGGCAAGCCAAGCCCGGGCGCGCGCGGAGATGCTGCGCCAGTTGGCGCAGGCGCAAGCGGAGGCCGAGACGGCGCGCACGCGCGCCGATCTGATCGCGGGCTTCGCGCACGACCTGCGCACCCCCCTGACCCCAATCCGCATCGGTGTCGGCCTCCTCAAAGAGACTTGCACGCTGGGCCCGGCGGAGCAGGAGGTGCTGGCTTTGCTGGACCGCAACGTGAAGCGGTTCTGCGACCTGGTCGAGCGCATCTTGGAGAACGCTGGAATCAAGGAAGCCAGCCTACACCCCCAACCCACATTGGGCGACACCTTGTCGGGGGTGGGGAACGCCGTTGCGACGGATGCGGAATCCAGGGTTGGAAACCGCCCGGCGCCCCCAGCAAGACCCTAGCCTCAGTGGCACGCCCCGAGCCGGTAATTTGGTCCGACGATGGAAATGGGCCCGGGCAGCCCTGTGGGAAGGTATAACGTGTCGGCGGTGCAGCCGCTAGATGCTCGGGCGGACGGTCATCGCCATGGACAATGAATCCGGCATCCAGACAGATAGGGACAGGCTGATTCGCCTGGCGCAGGCAATGGCTTTCAAGCCGAGCGTGCTTGGGGAGCCTGCCCAAAACGGGGTTCCGTGTGGGCTCTAATCCCGATGGCCGGGTGGAATCCCCCGCTAGTTAGGCACTACCTTGCTTTTCGGAGCAGGTTCCCTCCTGTTGGAGGCCCTATGCTGTGGCTTTGACTGCAAGGGGCGAATAGCTATGAATTGAAGCTTTAGCGAGCGACACCGTAAATGGCGTATAGCCATCGAACACTGCACTTGAAGAGTGCCAAATGGCGGAACGATCTTGAAATTTGAACAGGACCATGCGCTCTCCTCCTAACCAGGCTCCTTCTCTTTTTTGGGGGTGCCCGTAACCTGGGGCATGTGGTCTCCCATACCAACCAGCTTGGCAAAGTCGCAGGTCGGGATACAGGCCTGGTCGCTGGATTCCATCATGGGGGGCGAGAAGTGCCAAGCCTGCCGCCCGACGTCCTCGAGGCCTTTCAGGCCGGTGAGGAGGTGGACGAGCTGAATCAGTTCCTGCCCTGCCAATCCGAGGCTGAGCGGTAGGATGTTCCCGCTGCGTGGACGCTCCTCTGGAGCCAGCCCTTGAATGTAGGACGGGTCGTCCAGTAGGCCGTCGCGTTCGACGCTTACGAGGTGAAGTGGGTCGGCTTTGGTGCAAGCCAAGCATGCGCGGCCTGGCTCGCTAAGATGCACCCCACCTTCGCGCCGGTGAGCTTCGGCCAGAACAGCTACGGCCACCCCACTGCGGAGGCCCTGTGCCGGGCCCAGCAGGCGGGCGCCAAGGTCTACGCCACCAGCGCCTCGGCACCATCGCCATCCAGAGCAACGGCACCACCCTCGCCGTCACCCCTGACCAAGCGGAGACGAAGGACTCCTGCGCCGCCGGTGCCAGCTACTGGTAAGCCCCCCACGACGGCGGGCACGACCTCGACGGCGAGCCGCACGACGGCGAGCGCGAACTCCTCAGGATTTCCTCGGATGCGCGCTTCCCTTCCGGGCAGGGAACGGTAGGGCATTCCCCATTAACAGCGGGCGCCGGACAGGAATCTCCTTGTATAATGAAGCTCATTGACGTTGCGGTGCCCATGGCTGCTTCCCGCTGGCTTGTTGAGGATGGCTCGTTCGACCCAGTCGCGCTGGCCCGTCGCCGGCTCCCCCAGCGCCCGATGCGGGCGCTTCGCGTGGGCACGGGGCTTGAGACGGAGGGGGCAGACGCCGCGCCTGCGCCAACGCCTGCCCCGAAGCTTGCCCTCTACGTCAAACCCCTCGTGATTCGCAACACGCAGAAGATGTTCGGCGCCGCCGACATCCGCGTCGACACGATGGTGGTCCATGCCGGCCCTCCGGACTCCGACCTGTACCACCCCAGCACGTTCCGGTTCCCCAGAATCTCCGACGGCGACGACTTGGCGGACGGCGACGGCCGTGGCCTCCTCGTCTACTACGGCAGGCCGCAGGAATTGGTCGCCTTCACCATCACCGTCTCGCGCGACATCAAGGACTCCCAAGACCTTGCCACCCTCCTCCGGGCGGGGGCCTCCACCACCTTGCCCTCCATCGTGGGCGATCTTGGGATCGGCGCCATGCCCCAGGTGGCCGCCTTCCAAGGCGCCGTCGCCGCCGCGGCAACCCTCACGAACCTCGCCTACGACGTGGTGCGCGCCGTGACGCCGACCTGCCTGGGGCTCATGCGGGGCAACTGGACATCCACCGAGAACTGGGGCGCCGGCCGACACCCCGCATCCGGCCTCCAGCGCAAGAACGACATTGACTTCGCGTACGAAATCGTCACGACGCCCGCGTAGGCGGAAACCGCCTCACCGAATCTTCCCGACGAGGTCCATGGTCGCCTGGTGTCGCCTGCCCAGGTCCTGGATAGACTCGGTTTGCCTCAAGATTCGGTCCAGCACGGGGATTCCGACCCGCCCCAGCCGGCCACTTGCAACCTGGGGGGCGCCGTAGGCCGTGAACCCGAGGACCGTGTAGGCCAGTTCTGGCTCTTCCCGGAGCAGGGTCCGCTGCGCGGCCGCCAGGGCGCGGGCGGGCTCTTGGCCCTCGATGCGGTTCCCGTGGTACAGCACCATCATCCGGCGAGCCATCTCGTCGTCGGCCGCTGGGATGCTGACCACCACGGCCGACCCGCCCGCCTCCAGGAATGCCCCTGGGAGGCCGACCACATCGTCGCCGTGCAGGGGGATGTCCTGGACTCTTTGGGCGCGCCAGCCGGTGAAGCAGGCGCTCAGCACGACGTCCTGGAACGGCAGCGTCATCGCCGCAATTTCGGAGGCGTCCATCCGGCCGTCCCGCAGCAGGAGGCCTGCCACCTGCGGGTAGTCGGGGTCGAAGTCGCCGTGGCATGCAACGTGTAGGACTTGGCCGGGCGCCCGGTCGGAGTCGCAGGCGGTGCGGAAGGCGGCGCAGGTGGCGCGCTTGCCGACGCATCGGCCCGCCTCGAGCCCGGCGTCGGCGTACAGCGCCCCGACCTCCTCCAGCTCCGCCTTGGCGAACGCGAGGGGGGCGACCCCGAGGGCGGCCGGATACGCGGGGTCCCCGACGAGCAGGACGCCCTCCACGCGGCCGCGGCCGGCCTTCGCGAGGCCGGGCAGGACGCATAGGTTGGGGATGATGGAGACGGCCACGCGGTCCAAGACGCGGCCTGCGCGGTGCGGCAGGCCGGCCCACGGCACAAGGTGCAGGACGCCATGCGGCGAGACGACGAGGCGGTCCGCAGCCAGGGCGCGCGCTGCCAGGCTCGCCGGGACGAGGTCCTCCAGGGCTAGCCCCACCGTCGCCGGGTCGTACCCCCGCTGGTCCCACGTGGATTGGACGTTCTCCACGAACTGGGCGAGGGCCGTGGAGGTCCTTGCCGTCATCTCCTGCGCGCCGACGGCCACACTCGTGCCGTCGAAGAGGACGGCGACGATGGTCGTGCCGGCGAGGAAGAGGGAGAGGGCCGAGGCCTTCACCGATGCGAGCGTGGCCTGGAGTTCCGGCAGGTCCATGGCGGGGGCAACGGAGAGGAGGCGCCACCTTGGGTCGGCCGCGCGCTCCCGCTCGATGGCCTCCTGGCGTTCCGCGAGGAGCCGGTGGCGGTGGGCCAGGATTGCTTGCGCCTGGCCTGGGTTCTCGCCCGAGGTGTATTCCAAGGCGTCGATGCGCCGCGACAGCTCTTGGACCTCCCCGCTCTCGGGCGCAGTGCCCCCGGCGGCCAGGGCGGAGCTGAGGGCGCGCGACTTGACTTGGTCCATCAGGGCCAGGCAGCGGGGCGCGTCCCCCAGCGCCGCCGCCAACAGGATCGCCTCCTCGTACATCGGCACCTTGTCGCGCAGGAAGCAACTGTCCAGGCGGGGGCCGAGGGGCGCAATCCGGAGGGTGTCGACCGCCTCGGCTGCCCGCGCGTACGCTGCCAGCGATTCCTCGCTGCGGCCCTGGGCCACGAGGACCCTTGCGTGGAGCCAGTGCGCCTTCCAAGCAAGGTCGGGGTCGGGGTAGCGCTCCAGCCACGCCAGGGCCGCCTGGATGCGCTGCGCGGCGGCCTCCAAATCCTGGCCGAGCAAAGCTTCGGCCTCCAGGCGCAGGAAGACCGCGACCTTGGGCCGCAGGTTGTCGTCCCGCTCCGCCTGAGTCCGCAGCGCCTCTAGGAAGGCGAGGGCGTCCCCAGGCTTGGACTCCTCAATATCGAGGCGCGCAAGTTGGAAGTCCAGCCCCACCGCCGCCGAGCCGTCCATGCCGCCGCGCGCCTCCAGGAAGCAGGCGCGGGCCTGGGCGCGGTCGCCCTGCAGTCTGTGCGCCAGGCCGGCCGTGTTCGCCATGCGGGTTGCAAGGGCGGCCCAGATCGTGCGCTGGCCGCGCTCCAGGGTTGACGGGTCCGTGGCGCGGGTGCGCAGAATGTTGGCGATGTCGCTGCGGGACAGCGTCTCCCCCGGCCCGGGGGCGGGCACCAGGCGGCGGGCCCGGTCGACGGCCGCGAGGCACCGCGAGCCATCGCCCAGCCACTGGTAGAGGTCCGCCAGGTTCAGGGCGGCCCGGGCGCACAAAGTTGCGTCCCCGGTCCCCCCGGCAATGCGTTCCGCCTCCACGAGGAGCGCCAAGGCCTCCGTGAAGCGGCCCCTGCGCAGGGCCGACCAAGCCTGCGCGGACGCCACCTCCCACGCCCCCTCGGGCCCCACCTGCGCCGCCACCTCGGCCGCAGCCTGCCTGGCCTGCTCGGCCCAGTCCGCCCTGCCGAGCGTCTCGGAGGCATCCGCGTACCGGAAAAGCGTGTTCATGAGGTCGCGGGCAAACGGGGCCACGTCGAAGCCGGGGTGCTGGCTCGCCAATTGGCGGGCCATGCCCAGAAGCTCTCCCTGCCGCGGAACCAGTTGGTGCAGGATGGCGTGGGCCTCCTGGACGCTGCCGGTGTTCTCTAGCGCGTCCGCCTGCGCGAAGAGAACGAGACCCTGCCCCTCGAGTTCCTGCAACCCGAGGCTTGCCTGCAGGATGTCCATCGGTCACGCCCCTTGCGCAAGGTGCAGGATGACACGGGTGGCGGACATGAGACCTTTGGTTCATGGGCGAAGCCCTTAATGGACTTTCGAGGCGGCGGCCGGGACCGTGCAACGAGATACGCCTGCCTGACGGAGGCGAGGAGCACATCCAACCCGGATTCAGCGACACCGAGGAAGTGGCTTGCCCAGCCTGCGGACAGCTCATAGGGGAGATGCGCTCGGACCTGGGGCCCCCAACCGTCGAACCGGCCGAAGAAGACGGC
>JAIVGU010000341.1 GCA_020201445.1 Halobacteriales archaeon | reverse complement strand
CGACTACACTGACGGCAAGGGCAAGTACCTCGGCGGCGTTCCGTTCGACACGCTGGGCTTCAAGAACGACATGATCAAGTGCACTGTTCGCCGCTCGGCCAACTACACAGACACCATCCAGGATTTCACAGCCGGCGGCGCTGGCCAGACCTTTGACATCATCCGGAACGCGGCCGTCGTGCTCCCTGGCTCCGGCACCACCTACATGGCGGTCTGCTGGCAGATCACCTACCTGAACTTCTCGGACCCCCTGAACCCGACCACGAACCTAGCCCAGGCGCACGACTGGAAGCTCATCATCGACCTGAACGACCTTGGTGCGCCAGCGAGTTGGCTTGCCGCTCTACAACTCCACTACGGTGGCCAGCAGCCGGGCGACAACGGCATCGGTGCCACGACAGCCCTGCGTGGCTTCTACAGTGACGATGCGGGCTACAGCAAGGGCGCTACGACTGGCCAGAACGGTCCCGGTCCCTGCCCGAATGGCCCACCCCCGGTGGCCGTGCCCAGCGGTGAAATCACCATCCACAACATCGCAGACCCCGCCCATCCGTTGGGCCAGCCGACAGTTCTGGCGGTGCCGGGTGGATGGAGTTGCTTCGACACAGCTGCTTCCATGGTCATCCACGTTGGCTACCATTTCGGCGGCAACCCCAACGTGAGTTGCGCCGGTCCCACAGGCACCACCAACCTTTGCCTTTCGACAAAGGCATGGGGCTACGGCGTCACGACGGGATTCATGCGTGTTGTCTCTGCCTGTGGCTTGCTACCGAACGCGGACACTGGGTTCTTCATCGGGGCTGGTAAAGCCACCAGCGCTGGATTGTCCTCCTTCCCCTGGACATGTGTCATCACCCAGCCGACGGGGTCCACCTACATCGACTGGTGGGCGCACTGTGCAGTCAACCGGTGAGGCGCCAGCTTCCCCTTCTTCTCCTCCTTCGGTTCTGTCCCAAGTCGGGTGGTGCAGCCCCTTGAGTGAGGGCTGTATCAAGTCGGGTGGCGGAGGGATTTAGGTGCCATCCGGCAAACCGCGTCCCTCGTCCAGGATGTGGCCGAAGCCAGCGGCATCCGCCAAGTCCCACACGGCGCGCTCTAGCACGGACAAGACATGGTACTCCGCAGCGGACAAGGAATCTGGTGGCAGGAGTTCCGTCAAGCGGTCCCATTCAGTTATCATGGCTGCTGCGAAGTCGCGGAAGGACAAGGGGCTCCGTGAATTCGAGGAACGTTCCATGTTTTGGCGAACCTTCGTTCGCCTGATGAAGCGTGCTGGCCCCTTGGACTCCTCGCCTCGGACTGCATCGGAGAGGGAAAATCGCCGTCAGATGGCCGACTTGTTCCAGCGGGAGCGCAAGCGGCGGGCGAAGCGGGAGGACAAAGCATGAGATTATCGCCCGTGGGCAGGAAGGACAGGAGCCGCTTCGGTGGCCCGACGAGCAGCGCGGCGGCTCCCAGGACTGCGCCGATAGCGATGAGCCACCCATCGCCTTGGTAGCCGTAGAGGTTCACGTTCACGAACGGGATATCCACCCACAACCCGAGGGCGCCCACCACCATGGCGGCTTGGGAGCCCGCGGCGACCATCAGGGCCGTGGGGAGAGGGGTCATTGTCTCCTTCTGTGCGGCCTCTGCCCTCTCCCGCATGGGGGCGGCCCGCGTGTAGTCCTCCGCGTTCGCGATGCGGAAGCCGGTGACGAGGTATTGCGTGAACTCCTGGTCTGTCATGGCGTCGATTTCCCGCTGCGAGAGGCGGGCGGATGGCTTGGCGGAGATTGTCCCGCTGTTGGCACAGTGGGGGCACGCAACAGGGGCGGGGATGCGGCCACGGAAGTCGAAGGTGCCGGAGCAGTTTGGGCACACGATGACGGCTTGGAGAAGTCCTTCCCGCTGCTCCTTCTGGGTGATGGGCGCTGCCATGCCCTCGGACCACACCTAGCGCCGTATCTGCGTTTCGGCTGTCCAGCCATTCACTGGAGAGTGGCTTTGACCGCCCTCCGCTACGGTGAAACATCATGCCAGCCAACAGGAAGCAGACCTCAGAGCCGTGCAAGGTGGACGAGCAGGGCCGGACGTTCGTTCCAAAGGAGGTGCGGGACGCGCTCGCAATGGCCGGGAAGGGCTACATCATCTGGGAGACGGACGGCTCAGAGGTGCGCGTCCGCAAGGTGGAGTGGGTCGCCAAGTAGCCATGTCTCCGCTTTGGCGGGTGGGGTCAAATGACCCTAGAGCCATGTGATAGGCATGGCTTGGTTCGAGCCGTGGAATTGGGACCTTCTCCAATGGGCATTCGCCCTAATTTCAGCCGTGTTGGTCAGCATGGCAACGCTCGCAGCAGAACGGATACTGCAACGTTTTGGGGACGCCCCGTCATTCGCACTCGCGTAGTCGCGAAGGATGATGGGGGAAGACCGAGCGGGAAGACGTTGCTCTGCCGCATTCGACTGAAGCGAGGACTCGGGCCAGCGACACTCAAGGCATTCGCCTATGCGGTGACGACCGATGGTAGCGTCACGAAACCTCTATTTCGCATTACGGGTCAGCGCCAGGAGAAAGATGCGCTGCACGTTGCCTTCACGGGAGAATGGCTGAAGGAAACGCTCGGTTGGGAACGCCGGTCGATGGAGTGGCGGGTGGACATGGATGATGCCATGCGCCTGAAAGACAGGAAGGGGAGGGTGCTGGTCGTGTTGGTTTTCGGTGGTGACACGATGGAACAGACGGCAAAATCCCACGTCGTCAGCGCAGAAAGTGCCTCCAAGGCAATCCGCTGGTTTCGCCATCCAATCTATTGGTGGCGGGTCCGTTGGCTCCTTTGGAGGAATCACCGAGAGGACGAGGATGATTAGGAACGTCGGAGGTAATCCCCGATGATTTGCCGCACGACCTCTGGAACGCTGTCCACCTTGCGCGCCTTGCGCTCCTTCTCCAGGGCTTCGACCATTTCCTCCGTCATGGCGACCATGACCTTCCGCATTGCCATGATTTCGGCTATCCATAGCAACATATATCAAGCCATTCATCGTATTCCGATGTGTGCCTATGGCAACCTTAACTCCTTGGAGCGACCAGAGGACTCCCGCCCTTGCCATCGTGGCTCGCGGCGACCAAATCAAGGCCCTGGACGCTGCGCACTTCACGGTCCAATCGCAGAGCCACCCCGGCCAGTCCTATGCCGTCGTGGCGGGACGCATGGGCTCCTGCTCGTGCGCCTTCGCGGCCAACGGTGGCCTCTGCATCCACCGCCTTGCCGTGCGCTTGCAGGCGGACCTGAGGGAGTCGGCGCCGGAGGAGCAGCGAGTGGCTTGCCCCAAGTGCCGCGCCAAGGCCATCCACTACGGCGTCCGCCAGAACAAGAGCGGCCCCGTGCGGCTGTGGCTGTGCAAGTCCTGCGGCCACCGCTTCAGCGGCAAGGAGGGCTTCCAGCGCCGCCGCACGGACCCCAAGACGATTGCCTTGGCGCTCGACCTCTACTTCCGGGGCCTGAGCCTGCGAAAGGTGGCGGACCACTTCGAGCAG
>JAIVGU010000166.1 GCA_020201445.1 Halobacteriales archaeon | reverse complement strand
GTCCTACACCGCCCCCGACGGCCGCCTCTACGAGTTGGACGAGACGCTCGCAACGCTCGTCGTGCGCCCGCGCGGCTGGCACCTGGAGGAGCCGGGCGCCACGGTGGACGGCCAGCCGATGTCGGCCTCCCTGTTCGACGCCGGATTGTTCCTGTTCCACTGCGGCCAGCGGCTGCTGGAGCGCGGCAGCGGCCCCTCCCTCTACCTGCCGAAGATGGAGAGCCACCTCGAGGCGCGGCTGTGGAACGACGTCCTGGACCACGCGGAGGCGGAGCTGGGCCTCCCCGCGGGCTCGGTGCGCGCCACCGTCCTCATCGAGACCGTCCTCGCCGCCTTCGAGATGGACGAGATCCTCCACGAGCTGCGCACCCGCGCCTGCGGCCTCAACGCGGGTCGCTGGGACTACCTCTTCAGCCTCATCAAGGCGTTCAGCAACCACCGCCAGTTCGTCCTCCCCGACCGCCACGCGCTGCACATGACGGCGCCGTTCCTGCGCGCCTACACCGACCTGCTGGTCAAGACCTGCCACCGCCGCGGCGCGCACGCCATCGGCGGCATGAGCGCCTACATCCCCCGCAAGGACCCCGCCGCCAACGCGCGCGCCCTCGAGCAGGTGCGGCAGGACAAGGAGCGCGAGGCCCGCGACGGCTTCGACGGCACCTGGGTCGCCCACCCCGCCCTCGTCCCCGTGGCGCGCGCCGTCTTCGACGACCACCTGCAGGGCCGCCCGCACCAGCTCCACCGCGACCGCGCCGAGGTGGAGGTGGCGCCGCGCGACCTGCTGCGCGTCCGCGTCCCGCACGCCCGCGCCACCCACGCCGGACTGCGCCGCAACGCCGCCGTCGCCCTGCGCTACCTTGACCACTGGCTGCGCGGCGTCGGCGCCGTCGCCATCGGCGACCTCATGGAGGACACCGCCACCGCGGAGATCGCCCGCGCCCAGGTGTGGCAATGGGTCCGCCACCACGTCCCGCTGGAGGACTGGACCATCGTGACGCCGGAGCTGGTCTTGCGGGTCGTGGACCAGGAGCACGCCAAGGCCAAGGCGGAGGCGCAGCCGCACCACCGCCTCGACGACGCGCGGCAACTCTTCCTCGACCTGGTGGTGGGGCAGCCGTTCCCGACGTTCCTCACGCTCGCGGCACGGCCGCAGCCGGTTGACGGCTGACCAAGAAGCCCGCCGAGCCGCGGAGGACGCGGAACACGCGGAACATTTTGCCTTCCGCGATGCCCGCGGTTCGGCTGGGGACTTCCTCGTCAAGCCCAACACGAGCGCACGGATTTTCCAGGCTTCCGCTCCCTTGCGGCGGGTTTGGTGCTTCAAAAAAAGGCTGTGGAAGAAAGGAGGAGGAAAGAGGCGGTCGCTACGGCCAGGTGAACTTCTGCGAGACCGCCTGCGCGCCGCTGCTTGAGGTGGCGCGGAAGTCGACGCTGGCGCCGTGGTCGACGTGGAACGACTTCGCCCACGTTCCCCACGAGGTCTTGCCGAGCGCGACCCAGGAGCCGCCGTTGACGCGGGCGTCGACCGTCGCGATGGCCTCGGTGCCGGTGACGCCGACCTCGACCCACCACTCGTTGATGTTGGGCGAGACCTTGAACGTGGCTGAGAAGTTCCCGGGCGGCGGCGGGGGCGGCGGCGCCGTGCCTGGCGTGGTGCTGCCCTTGCTCGTCTCGCCGTTGAGCCAGGTGAACGCGAGGCTCTGGCTCTGCGAGCCGCCGCTGTCGGTGGCGAGGAACTCGACCTTGGTGCCGGCGACGGCGTGCTGGGAGACGGTCCAGGAGCCCCAGCTCGACTTGCTCATCGGGCTCCAGGGGCCGCCGTTGAGGCGCAGGTCCACCTTGGCGATGCCGCGGCCGTCGGCGGGCTTGACGTAGACCTCCTCCCACCACTCGTTCGGGTTCGAGATGGTGAAGGTGGCGGCGAAGCTGCCGGAGGAGGGCGGCGGGGGCGGAGGTGGCGGCGGGGGCGGCGGCTCCTGCTGCGTTGCGCCCAGGACGGGGTAGGGCAGGTGCGGGTAGGTGGCGCTGTAGGGCACGTGCGTGTCGAAGACGAGGATGCCGCCCTTGCCGGTGCCGTCGGCGGAGCCCGCGCCGACCACCCATTTCATCCCGCCGTTGCCGTCGAGGT
>JAIVGU010000022.1 GCA_020201445.1 Halobacteriales archaeon | reverse complement strand
CCATGAACCAAACCCCTAACCGGCGCTTGCCGGTTTGCGGGGCATGAGCCGCTGGGCCGACGCCGCCCTTCCCCTCCTGCTCGCGCTTGCCTTGGCCGGCTGCCTCCAGCCCGCCGGCACGGGCGCAACCGCAAGGACCCCGCCCAGCGCCTCCCCTCCCTGGAGGGCGACCGGCACCGCCGGCCCCCTCGCGGATGGCAGCGACGTCGCGGTGGCCGGGACGGTCACCGCCTTCCACGGCGGCTTCCTCGCCAACCTCTCCGCGCACAACGCGGGGCCGCACCCCTACGGCTATCCCACGTACGACTGCATGTCCAAGGGCTGGTGGGCCAGCCTCGCCGGCCCGCCGGGCGAGAACCTCACCTACCGCGACCCCAGCGCCTACCGTTTGGGCTGCCCTGGCCAGCGCAGCGTGCCGCTGCCGGCGGGTGGTTGGGCCAACTGGACGGCAACCCCCGGCTGCAACATCTACGCGGCGTGCGACAACCAGTGGGACGGCCGGCTCTGGGACGCCTCCGGCAACGCCGCCCCGGCGCCGGCGGGCACCTACACCTGGCGCTTCCGCTTCCCCTACCACGACGTCGACGTGGTCGACCCGGACGACCCCGCGTGCGCCACGGTGGAGTCCCGCGTGGACGGCACGCCGCGGCAGGTCGGGGAGGCCGCGCCGGGCACCTACCGCATCGCCTACCTGCGCGGCGCCATGCGCCCGACGGCGGACCCCGGCAAGTGGCAGGTGCAGGGCTTCTTCGGCACCAGCCTGTGGGTGACGGACGCGGCGGGGCGGCAGGTGGCGCAGGCCCCCGGCGGGTTCGGACCGTTCGCCTCGCAGGCGGAGGTCGAGCGGAACAATGCTGGCGCACTTGCCCGGCTCGATTGGCCAGGCGGCGCCATGTCCCTGGCCTTCCAGGACGGCGACTTCAGCGACAACGTGGCCGGGGACCCCGCGCCCACGTTCCAGGTGTGCCCGGTCCCGCCGCTGCGCTCCCACGCGAAAGAAGTCGCGTTCCAGGTCACCCTGCCGTGACGATGGCGCTAGTACCCTTCGTTGTCCTGCGCGTACTGGAGGTTCTCGAACTCTTCCTCCGCGCTGAACTCGACCCCGCGGCCCTCGCGCTGGTGCTCGCCGACGGCGAACTCCATGTCCATCGTCAGCTCGCGGAACAGGGCCTCGAGGCTGCGGCTGGTGAGCTCCTTGTCGCCCTCGGTCTCGGTCCAGATGACGGCCGAATAGGTGCCGTTCTTGTTCCGCAGGATCTCGACGCGGGCAAGCTGCTCTTCCATGGCCTTCACGCAGGCTTCATTGCCGCCCCTATTTCACGCTATCGCGGGGCCGGAAAAACGTCCGCGGGAGCCCTGAAGAACCCCGTTCGGCGCCTGTGTGGCCGCCCGGGCTTTGCGCGGCAAGACCCGCCCGCCCAGTGGGCGCGCCGCCTGGAGCGGCTTAAGAAGGAGCGCCCCTTGCCGCTGCCCAATGGTGCGCATCCGGAAGCTCGGTGAGGACGACATCGACGGCATCTGCGCCCTGTGGAAGGAGTTCGCGCGCCTGCGCGAGGGCCTGACGCAGTCGAAAATCCTCAACGAGGACGCCGCCGACTACTTCTTCGGCTACGCCACCGGCCTCGTGCAGCGCAAGGACACCCTCACCCTCGTCGCGGACGACAACCACAAGCTCGTCGGCTACCTCATCGCCAACAAGCAGCGCCGCCCCCCCATCTACCGCCACACCAAGGTCGCCTACCTCAGCGACGCCTTCGTGAGCGACGGCTACCGCGGCAAGGGCGTCCTCAAGCACTTCATGGCCGACCTGCAGAAGTGGTGCAAGGCCGAGGGCATCACCGCCATCGACGTGCAGCTCTTCGAGAACAACAAGGAGGCGCAGGCCATCTACCGCAAGATGGGCTTCAGCGACTACCGCGTCGTCCTGCGGCAGGAAGTCGCGCCGGGCGCCGGGCCGACCGCTGCGCCTTAGATTCCTGGGTTCCAGTGAGCTGAAGGCGATTCAGCGAGTCCTCCACTGAACCACGGATTTCATGGATGCACAAGCAACCTTTCGTGAAGGTCGTGCAATTTGTGGTTCGGTCAGCCGGGGTTCACTGAAGTCGCGCACAAATCCCTGAACTTCCAGGGATTCAGAGCTTCAGGTCCGCCTTCACGAAACCCGCGATGTCGGTCGGGAAGGTCGCGACCTTGACGCCGGCGGCGGCGAACGCCTTGAGCTTCGACTCCGCGGTGCCCTTGCCCTTCTCGACCAGCGCGCCGGCGTGGCCCATCTTCTTCCCCTCGGGCGCGGTGCGGCCGGCGACGTAGGCGTAGCACGGCTTCCTGACGTGCTTGGCGATGTACTCGGCGGCCTCCTCCTCGTGGCCGCCGCCAATCTCGCCGACCAGGACGATGGCCTTGGTCTCGGGGTCGGCGTTGAACAGCTTCACCGCGTCGAGCAGGGTGGTGCCCGGCACGGGGTCGCCGCCGAGGCCGAGGCAGGTGGACTGGCCGATGCCGGCCTCCGACAGCGCCGCGACAATCTCGTAGGTGAGGGTGCCGGACTTGCTGGCGACCGCGACGGGGCCGGGCCTGAAGATGGTGCCGGGCAGGATGCCGACCTTCGAGTTGGCGCCGGGGCTGCACGCGCCGGGGCAGTTGGGGCCGATGAGGGTGACGCCCCGGGCCTTGGCGTAGTCGACGAAGACCGCGGAGTCGTGCACCGGGATGTGCTCGGTGATGACGATGACCACCTTGCAGCCGGCGTCCACCGCCTCCAGGACGGCGTCCTTGGCGAACGGGGCGGGCACGAAGACCAGGCTGGTGTTGGCGCCGGCCTTCTGCACCGCCTCGGCGACGGTGTCGTAGACGGGGACGCCGTGCACCTGCTCGCCGCCCTTGCCGGGGGTGACGCCGGCGACGACGTTGGTGCCGAACTGCTTCATCTGGCCGATGTGGAACTGGCCCTGGTAGCCCGTCGCGCCCTGCACGACGATGCGGGAGTTGGAGTCGAGGACGACGGCCATTACGCGGCACCTCCGTGGGTGGCCTTGACAATCTTGTACTTGCCCGGATTCTTCGCCATCTCGGCGGCCTTCTTCGCGGCCTCCTCGAGGGTGTTGGCGGTCTCGAGGCCGAAGCTGTGGAGGATGTCGTTGGCCTCCTTGGCGTTGGTGCCCTTGATGCGGGTGATGATGGGGAACTCGACGCCCTCCTGCTGCAGGACCGAGACGAGGCCGCGCGCCACGGTGTCGCACTTGGTGATGCCGCCGAAGAGGTTGAGGAACATGACGCCGGGCCGCGCCTTCTTCATCAGGCGGACCGCCTCGGCGACCTTCTCGGGGTTGTCGGTGCCGCTCAGGTCGAGGAAGACGCTGGGCTTGGCGCCGAAGTGCGTCAGCGCGTCGAGGGTGGCCATGGTGAGGCCGGCGCCGTTGGCCATGACGCCGATGTCGCCGTCGAGCTGCACCAACGCCACGCCCTTCTCGCGCGCCTCCTGCTCCAGGTCGGTGAGCGCCTCGTCCTTCTGCTGGAACTCTTTGTGGCGGAAGAGGGCGGAGTCGTTGAGGACCACCTTGGCGTCGCCGGCCACGACCCTGCCGTCGCGCAGGACGGCCAGCGGGTTGACCTCGCACAGCTCCGCGTCCATCCTGACGAACATGCCGTAGAGCTTCTGCATCAGCGCGGCAATCTGCTTCTGGACGTCGGCGTCGAGGCCGGACTTGAGCAGCACGGCGCGGGCGTGGAAGGGCTGGAAGCCGGTGAGGGGGTCGATGGTGGCCTTGAAGATGCGCTCCTCCGGCACCGATTCGATCTCCACGCCGCCATCCGGGGAGAAAATCATCAGGTAGCGGCGGCTGGCGCGGTCGACGAGGAAGGAGAGGTAGAACTCGCGGGCGAAGTCGAGCTTCTGCGTGACCATGACCTTCTTGGTGATGTGCCCCTTGATGTTGAGCCCCAGGATGCCCTGGGTGACCTCGCGGAGCTGGGTGGCGTCGTCGGCGAACTTGACGCCGCCGGCCTTGCCGCGGCCGCCGACCAGGACCTGTGCCTTGACGACGACGGGGTAGTGGGCCTGGCCAATCTTGGCCTCGAGATCCTGCATCGAGCCGACGACGAACCCCTTGGCGCAGGGGATGCCGTGCTGCTCGTAGAGCTCGCGGCCTTGGTACTCGAAGAGGTTCACAGAGCCACCGTTGGCCGGCGCGAGACAGGGGGGTCATATGACCGTTTGGAGTGCGGCTGCCAGGGATGGAGGGCCCGTTCCGGCCACGCTCCCGCCTGGAGGCGGCCGCGCGCCGCGGAGCGGTGGCCTAAAGCCCGCGTCCCGCCGTCCCGGGGCGTGCGTCGCCTGCGGCTCCAGCTCACCCCTGGCGGCCGCACCGCGCTCGGCCTCCTCAACCTCCTGCCGCTGCCGGGGCTGGGGGCGGCGGTGGCGGGGTGGCGCAACCCGCACAGCCGCCTGCTGCCGCACGGCGCGTCGCAGATGGCCCTCGTCGCCCTCGGCTCCTACCCCCTCGTCGTGCCCGGCGCCCTGGGGGCGCTCTGGGCCGTCCTGGACGCGGTGCGCATCCTGCGGGCGGACCTCGTGCCGCGACCCCCACCCGCGCCTCCTTGAACCACGAATTTCACGAATTGCACGAACCGCCCGCAATGGTTTCGTGTGATTCGTGAAATTCGTGGTTCCCCGGACGGGCGGCGAAGCGCCCAAGTGCTGCCCCCGGTGGCGGGCGTGTGCACAAGCCCGTCGTCCTGGTCACGGGGACCTCCAGCGGCATCGGGCGCGAGGCGGTGCCGCGCCTGGCCCGCGCCGGCGCGCTCGTCGTCGCCACGGCGCGGGACGCCGCCCGCATCGCCGACCTCGCGGCGCCCGGCAGCGTCGAGACCCTGGCGCTGGACGTGGCGGACCCCGCCAGCCGCGCCGCCGCCGTGGAGGCGGTGCTGGCCCGGCACGGCCGCATCGACGCGCTGGTGAACAACGCGGGCTACGGGGCCATCCTGAGCGTCGAGGACACCAGCGCCGCAGCACTGCGCGCGATGCACGAGACCAACGTCGTGGGGCCGCACGAACTGGCCCGCCTCGTCCTGCCCGCGATGCGCCGCCAGGGCTCAGGCCGCATCGTGAACGTCTCCAGCATCGCCGGCCACGTCGCCGTGCCCCTGCTGGGCGCCTACTGCTCCACGAAGTTCGCCCTTCGCGCCCTCACGCAGGCGATGGACATCGAGGTGCGCCGCTTCGGCGTGCGGGCGCTCCTCATCGAGCCCGGCGTCATCCGCACCGGCTTCGGCGCCCGCACCCTCGCCGAGACCCAGGCCGCGCACCTCCCGCCCGACGGGCCGTATGCCCCGCTCTACGGGCGCTGGATGGCGCGCCGCAGCCTGGAGCGGGGAGCGCACCCCCGCGTCGTCGCCCGCCGCATCGTCGCCGCGTGCCTGTCGCAGCACCCGCGGCTGCACAGCTTCACGCCGCTGGACGCCAAGGCCGCCAACCTGGCGAAGCGGTGGTTGCCCGACTCCTGGATCGGCGCGGGGATGCGGCTCTACTTCCGCTGACCTTGCCTGGACCACGGATGCAGGCGGCTCCGTACAATCCGTGGTTCAGGCTGGGCGGCGGGAGGCGATTCCGCCCGCGAACGCCGCCACGAGTTGCGCCGCGGTGCGCGCCGTGTTGCCCGTGGAGTCGAGGCTGGGCGCCACCTCCACCAGGTCCATGCCGCGGATGAGCGGGTGAGCGGCGGCGGCGTGGACGAGCGCGCTGGCCTCGTCGAAGGTGAGCCCCCCGGCGCCGGGCGCGCTGCACCCGCTGGCGATGGACTGGTCGAGGCCGTCGATGTCGGCGCTCAGGAACAGGTGGTCCACGCCGGCCGCCGCCTGCGCCACCGCGTCGTGCGCCACGGCCGCGATGGGCCGCCGTCGGACGTCGGCGATGGTGACGACCTGCACGCCTTTCTGCGCAGCGTAGTCGGCGAGCGCCTTCGTGTTGGCGTAGGGCCGGATGCCCACCTCGACGAGGCTGCGCGGCTCCACGGTGCCGTCCTCGAGGAGGCGGCGGTACGGGGTGCCGCTGGTGGGGACGCCGTCGGCGGGGACCGGGCGCAGGTCGTAGTGGGCGTCCAGCACCAGCAGCCCGATGCGGCCCCCGCGCGCGTCCTTGAGCGCCTGCACGTGCGGCGCGCTGAGCGAGTTGTCGCCGCCGAGCAGCACGACCGGCTTGCGCGTGGCGAAGAGGGCGCGCGCCTCCTCCCGCACCGCCTTGTGGGTCTCCAGCACGCCCGCCGCCACCTGGACGTCGCCCGCGTCGTGGATGCGGAGCCCCGCGAGGTCGGCGCCGCGCACCGGGTCATGGGTGGCGAGGAAGCGCATCGCCTCGCGGATGGCGGTGGGGCCCTCGCGGCAGCCCTTGCGGCCGATGACGGCGCCGTCGAACGGCACGCCCGCCAGCAGCAGGTCGGCGGCGTCGCGGGGGTGGCCGAACAGCTCGAGGAAGCGCGGGTCCTCCAGGGGTCCGGCGCGGCGCGGCGGCAGGACGGCGGGGCTCGGCTGCAGGGTCATCGCGGCGCTTATGCGCAAGCCCTGCTTCAACGCTGTGTGACCGACGCGCCCGTCGACCTGCTCATCCGCACCGCCACCGTCGCCACCCTGGAGGGCCCCCAGAAGCCGCGCGACGGCTTCGAGGCCGGCGACGCGGGCCTGGAGGCGGGCTGGACGGTCGCCATCCGGCACGGCCGCATCGCGTGGGTGGGCCCCGACCCGGACTGGAAGGGCAAGGCGGCCAAGACGGTGGACGCCAAGCGCAAGCTGCTGACGCCGGGCTACGTCGACCCGCACACCCACCTCGTCTACGCGGGCGACCGCTCCAACGAGTTGCGCCTCAAGCTCCAGGGCAAGTCCTACCAGGACATCCTCGCGGCCGGCGGCGGAATCATGCAGACCGTCTTCGCCACCCGCGAGGCGACCGACAACGAGCTGGAGGAGCAGGCGGTCACGCGGCTCAAGCGGATGCTCCGGCGCGGCACCACCACGGTGGAGGCGAAGTCGGGCTACGGGCTCACCACCCGCGACGAGGTGCGGGCACTCGGGCTGCACCCCAAGGTCTCCAAGCGCACCGGCGTCCCCATCGTCTCCACCTTCCTCGGCGCGCACGCCGTCCCCGAGGAGTTCAAGGGCCGCGCCGACGCCTACGTCGACCTCGTCGTGGACGAGATGCTCCCCGCCGCGCAGCGCCAGGAGGTCGCCCGCTTCTGCGACGTCTTCGTGGACGAGGGCGCCTTCACGCTGGAGCAGGGCGAACGCATCCTCCGGAAGGCCAAGGAGCTGGGCTTCCAGCTCCGCATGCACGCCGACGAGCTGGCCGACACCGGCGCCGCCGCGTTGGCCGCCAAGCTGGGCTGCGTCTCCGCCGACCACTTGCTGAAGGTCTCAGACGCCGGCATCGCCGCCCTGGCCGAGCATGGCACCATCGCCACCCTGACGCCGACGGTCCCGCTCACCCTGATGACCCGGCAGTGGGCCCCGGCGCAGAAGCTCCTCCAGGCGCTGGTGCCGGTGGCGCTCGCCACCGACCACAACCCCAACAACCCCGTCGTCGACCCGCAGTTCGCCGCCCAGATGGCCTGCTACGCCATGGGCCTCACCCCGGCGCAGGCGCTCACGGGCGTGACCTGGAACGCGGCGTGCTCCCTGGGCGTCGAGGACAAGGTGGGCTCCATCGAGGAGGGGAAGATCGCCAACCTGGTCCTGCACGACGTCGGCAACGTCAACCAATGGGTCGCGGAGCTCGGCCGCAGCACCGCCGCGATGGTCGT
>JAIVGU010000021.1 GCA_020201445.1 Halobacteriales archaeon | reverse complement strand
CTCCTGAAGTTCCCCGCCAAGACGGCGCACGTCGAGGGCACGGTCGTGGACGCCGCCACCGGCAAGCCCCTGCGCTTCATCTCCATCTCCGTGCAGTCGCCCGCCTACGGCATCTACGAGTGCAGCCAGGAACCCTCCGCCGACGGCACCCCGCCGCCGAAGCCGATGCCCGCCGAGGGCGGAGCGGACGACGGCTCCGTCGGCATCGCCATCGCGCCGTCGCCCCCCGACTACGACAACGGGTGCGCCATCGCGGTCTCCCCCGACGGCACCTTCCGCGGCAACGTCACCCCAGGCTACGCAATCGTGCAGGCCTACCACGACTCGTACCGCGACTGCCCGCAGGCGCCGGACAGCCCCTACGTCCCCTGCATGACCGAATACTACGGCTGGACGCAGTCGCTGCGGCTCGCCGCCGACGGCACCACCCGCATCACCATCGCCATGCAGCAGCGCCCGGCGCCCGACGCCGTCGTGTCCGGCTACCTGCTCGACGAGGCCAACGGCCAGCCCATCGCGGGCGGCCAGGTGAGCTTCAGCAACGAGGACGCCTACGGCTACGGCGCCGCCACCACCGACCAGGACGGCTCCTACCGCATCCGCCTGCGCAGCGGCCACCTCACCGTCTACGCCCACGCCGAGGGCCACCTGCACTGGCAGGGCACCCTCGACGCCAAGGCCGGCGAGACCCCGCTCGACATCCGGCTCCCCGCGGGCGAGGAGGCCAGCGGCGGCGGTTGCTGCTTCGCCTACGGCGGCAAGGGCGTCATGGCGATCGACGCGGCCCCCGCAATGGGTGGCAGCGGCGGCTCCAACGCCCACGGCTCGGCGATACCGGAGTCGACCAACGGCGACCGCTCCGGCACCGCGAACTCCTACCAGGACCTGCACGGCGGCCTCGGCCCCTACGATGCCTCCGCCCGCGCCCGCGCGCTGGAGAAGGCCAGCGGCCAGTCCAGCCCCGGCGCCGGCCTGCTGGTGCTCGTGGCCCTCCTCGGCTGCGCGGCTTGGCTGCGGCGCCGCTGACGCCTGACCAAACCACGGATTCCACGGATGGCACGGATTCACACTTGGTCCGCGAAATCCGCGCCATCCGCGGTTTCGTGCGGAGACGAAGCCGCACCAACCCAACCGCGGATTGCGCGGATGCCGCGGATTCAAAGTTCCGTGCAATCCGTGGTTGGTCAGTCGGGGCGCAAGGTCTGCGCCACCCGCGCCAGCTCGCGCAGCCCCGGCGCCGTGCGGACGCCGAACCAGGTCAGCGCCTCGCCGTCGATGACGCGGACCCGGTCCGGCTGCCCCGCAGGGCCCAGGCCAGAGGTGTCCACCGGCTTGCGGTGGAATGGGAACGGCTCCGTGGGCAGCAGCGTCCACGCCGCCGCGCTCGCCGCCACCTCGCCCGGCGCGACCTCGAAGTACTTCGGCCCCGCGTGGCCGGAGAAGGCGTTGCGGAGCCCGACGGCCTCCAGCATCGCGCTCGGGTAGGCGGTGCGGTCGAAGGTCATCCAGGGCGCGTGCCAGATGGGGCAGAATACGGCCGTGCCCCCGCCCACGCCGGCCACCTCGCGCAGCGTGGAGCGGATGGCCGCCGCCTCCCGCGCCCCCGCATCTGGGACCCCGCACTCGGACGCGAGGCGCTCCACGAACGCGGCGGCGTCCTCCAAGCTGTCGATGGCGGACCACAGGACGCGGACGCCGGCGGCCTCCAGAGCCTCGACGAGCGCCTTGGGGTTCTCGTCCTTGTCGGCCACCACGAGGTCCGGCCGCAGGGCGAGAATGCGCTCCAGCTTCGCGTCCTTCGTGCCGCCCACGGCGGGGACGGCGCCGACCCATGGCTCAGGGTGGATGCAGAAGCGCGTCCGGCCCACGACGCGGGAGGCCAGGCCGAGGGCGTGCAGCGTCTCCGTGTGGCTGGGCACCAGGCTGACGAGGCGTTGCGGCACGGCCACGCGGGCGCCACGGGGACGGGCGGTTCAAGCCTTTTCACACGACGAAACCAAGGAGTCCGCGGATTGCCCGGAACTTTGAATCCGCGGCATCCGCGCAATCCGCGGTTCGGTCGGTGCGGCTTCGTCTCCCCACGAAACCGCGGATCAAGTGTGAATCCGTGCCATCCGTGGTTGAAGCGGGGGTGGTGCGTCAGTTGCTGCCCTTGCGGATCATCTGCTTCCGGCCCTGCTTGGCCCGCGCGGCGCCGATGGCGCTCCTGACGTCCTTCTCCTCCTCGGGGGGCGGCAGGACGGCGGGCAGGCCGAGGCTCTTGATCCACAGCTCGCGGCTCCAGCCCATCGTGTGGTAGAGGTGCTCGTCCTCCTCTTCCTCCACCTCGTCGTAGGCATCCTGCAGCTCGCGGCCCTCGTCGCCGCCGATGGCCTTGGCGACCTCGCCGATGAGCTCCCAGTTGTGGTGGTCCTTGGTCTCGGCCAGGACGATGCACTCGGCGGCCACCAGCTCGGCGGCCGCGGGGCTGCCGTTCTGCAGCGCCATCTCCATCGCCTGGACGAGCGACTCGCCGAGGTGGCGCACGACGCTGCGGCCGGGGCTTTCCTTGTTGACGTCGAGGCCGCGCGCCCCGAAGACGCCGATGAGGAGGGTCTCGTGGTTGCGGGTCTGGTCGAGGTAGGTCTCCCACTCCTCCTTGAGCTCCTCGTCCTGGACGCAGCGCAGCGCCGTCTCGTAGACCTGGATGCCGCCGATCTCGGTCTCGAGCGCCTGCAGCAGCAGCTCGTCGACCTGCTCCTGCGTCACCTCGCCGCTGAAGCCGGCATAGCGGTCGACCTCCTTCTCCTGGAAGCCCTGCACGCCGCCGCGACCGCCGCCGGCGCCGATGCGGCCCCCGCCCGTGCGGGAGGTGTGGCTGCCCGTGGAGCGGCCCGCCGAGCGGCCCCCGGACGTGGCGCGCGTCCCCGTCGAGCGGCGCCGGGGGGTCGTCGTGGAGCGGCCGCGGGCGGCGCCGCGCTTGCCGGAGGTGCGTGTGGAGGTCGAGCGGGCGGGCATGTGAATCCCACACCCCGTACGCCTCGCCTCACATGGGGCTTGCCGGACCCGGACTGGTTCGGGCTCCATCCGCAACCAGGGGCTCGCTGGGCCGGCGGCGCGGGCGCGGCTCCGCCCCATCCTGACCTGTTGCCCTGGCGCTTGTCCCGCAAGCCCCTTCGGCGCCTGCCCGCCACCTTCCCGCCATGCGCGTCACGCTGGTGTGCCCCTACGACCCGAGCCCCGTCCGCACGGACGCCGCCGCGGCGGTCGTGGGGGGCGTGGAGCGCGTCTTCGACGAGGTCTCGCAGCGCCTCGCCGCGCGCGGGCACCAGGTGACGATGCTCTGCACCACCGACGGCGACCCCGGCCGGACCCGGCAGAGGGGCGTGGAGTACGTGCGCGTCCCCCGCCAGGGCACCGTCCTGCGCGACCCGGTGGCCCGCCTCGCCTCCCGCGTCCCCGCCGACGCCGACGTCGTGCACGTCGCCGCCACCTACCCCTTCACCACGCCGTCGGTGCTGCGCCGCAGCCACGCCCTCGGCATCCCCGCCGTGCTGGACTTCCACTTCGAGCCGACGCCGGGGGGCGCCCTCGGCCGCGCCGCGCTCGGGCTCTACCGCAAGGTGGGGACGCCGCCCTACCGCCTCGCCGACGCGGTGCTGGTGCGCTCGCTCTCCTACGGCCGCGCGGCACCGAGCCTCGGCGGCGTCCCGGAGTCGCGCTGGCGCATCCTCCCCAACGGCATCGACCCCGCGCGGTTCCACCCGGGCGCCCGTGAGGAGGCGGGCGACCACCTTCTCTTCGTGGGCCGCCTCGTCCCCTACAAAGGCGTGGAGGTGCTGCTGCGCGCCCTCGCCCTGCTGCGCCCCTGCCCGCCGCTGTGGATCGTCGGCGACGGCCCCCTGCGCGCCCACCTCGAGGCGTTGGCCAAGGAGCTGCAGGTGCCCGTGACCTTCCTGGGCCGCGTCGGCGACGCCGACCTGCCCGCCCTCTACCGCGGCGCCCGCCTCACCGTCCTGCCCAGCGTCACCGGCCAGGAGGCCTTCGGCATCTCGCTGATTGAAAGCATGGCGTGCGGCACCCCCGTCGTCGCCTCCAGCCTGCCCGGCGTCGCGGAGGTCGCCAGCGTCGGCGGCCTCGTCGCCCCGCCCGGCGACCCCGCGGCGCTCGCGGCCCAACTGCGCGCCGCGCTGGAGGGCGGCCTGGAGCGGGGGGCGACCCTGGCCCGCCGCGTCCACGCCGCCTACTCCTGGGACGTCGTGGCGGAGCGCCTGCTGGCCGTCTACGCCGAGGTGCGGGACGGCCCCGCGGAGTGAGCGCGTGCGCATCCTCGCCGTGACCCCCTACTACCGCCCCGAGGGCGGCGGGCTGGAGCGCTACGCCCACGAGCTGCTGCGCCGCCTCGCCCGCCGCCACGAGGTCACCGTGCTAGCCTCCGGCACCCAGGCGGCCGTGGAGGAGCACCACGGCGTCGTGGTGGAGCGCCACGTCCCGCCCTTCCGCCTCGGCAACACCCCCATCGACCCCGGCCTGCGCCGCCGCGTCGCCCGCCGCATCGGGCGCGAGCGGCCGGACGTCGTGTGGGCGCACTCGCCGGTCCCGTTCCCCGCCGAGATGGCGTGGCTCGCCAGCCGCGGCCGCGCCCCCTTCGCCCTCACCTACCACGCCGGCCGCCTCAACGGCAGCGGTCGCCTGCTGGGCCTCGCCGCCGCCGTCGACCGCGCCACCCTGGAGCGCCGGATGATGGCGGAGAGCGCCGGCCTCATCGCCGTGGGCCCCTACGTGCGCGACCACGCCCTCGCCAGGCACCGCTCCCGCGTCCGCATCGTCCCGCCCGGCGTCGACGGGGACCTCTTCGCCCCCGGCCCCCAGCCCACGGGCCAGGACATCCTGTTCGTCGGCCCGCTCGACCGCTCCTACCGCTGGAAGGGGCTCGACGTCCTGCTGCGCGCCTTCGCCGAGGTGCGCGCCCACGCCCCGGAGGCCCGCCTCGTCCTCGTCGGCCAAGGCGACCGCGCCCCCGCCCTGCAGGCCCGCGCCGCCCGGGAGGGCCTCGTCCTGCGCGGACGGCTGCCGGAGCCCGCCCTCGCCGCCGCCTACCGCTCCTGCGCCGCCCTCTGCCTCCCCAGCACCACCGACGCCGAGTCCTTCGGCATGGTCCTTGCGGAGGCCAACGCGTGCGGCCGCCCCGTCGTCGGCTCCCGCGTCGGCGGCATCCCCGACTTCGTCCGCCCCGGCGACAACGGCCTGCTCGCCACGCCGGGGGACGCGGGCGACCTCGCCGAGAACTTGTTGGTCCTTCTCGAGGACCCGCAGGCGGCCAACGCGATGGGGCGGCGGGGCCGGGAGCGCGTCCTGCGCGAGCACGACTGGGACCAGTTGGCCAAGGCGACGGAGACGGTGCTTGAGGAAGCCGCTGGCCACTGACCGCTCCGACCCTTGACCGCGAAGCCCACGAAGCCCTGGGGAAATTTCCTGTCCTTTTGCGCCTTTCGCGTCAGGCTGGAGTGGTGGCAGGCGGGCCAGACATGTTCGCCGCCGGATGCGTGTAAGTAGCGGCAGGCCCCACCGGTTCGCGGATGAACGACGCTGGGCGGCAGCACTTCTTCGACCGCTGTCCCCTGCCGGCCGCCATCGTGGGCCCCGACGGCCTCGTGGAGGCGGCCAACCCTGCGTGGAAAGGGGTCGTGGGCTGGAGCCCGGACGAGTTGGTGGGCCGTCCCCTGCACGGCCTGCTCCATCCGCAGGACCGGCTCCCCGCGGCGCGGCCCGACGGCCTGGAGGGGGTGTGGACGGCGCGCTGCCTGCGCCCCGACGGCTCGACGCTGCGCCTGGCCTGGAGCGTGGTGGCTGGCCCCGATGGGAGGCACTACTGCGTGGCGCGGCAGCCGGAGAGCGAGGAGCGGCGCAGCCAGGAGCGCTTCAAGGCGGAGTTCATCAACCTCGCCGCGCACGCGCTCAACACCCCGCTCACGCCCATCCAGTTGGCGCTCGACACGCTGGACATGCAGGCCCAGGGCTGCCTGAGCCCCGAGGCGAGGCAGTCCATGGGCCTGGTGCAGCGCAACTTCCGCCGCCTGCGCGACGTGGTGGCGGAGCTGCTCGACACCGCCCGGCTGCAGGCGGGCCGGATGCCGCTGGAGCTGCGCGAGGCCGACCTGTCGGCGCTGGTGGCGGAGGCGGTGGAGGCGAAGCGGCCTGCGGCGGAGGAGGCGGGGGTCGCGCTGCGCGAGCGCGTCGAGCCGGGGCTGCAGGTGGTGGTGGACGCCGCCCGGCTGCGGCAGGTGCTGGGGGCCTACCTGGAGTGCGCCCTGGCCTGCGCCGCGGCGGGGGGCGAGGTGCGGCTGGAGGCGGGCCGCAGCGGCGGCGAGGCGACGGTGTCCGTCACCTGCGCGGGGTCCAGGCTGACGGCGGAGCAGCGCGACCGGCTCTTCCATCCCTTCCCCACCCACGACGACGAGGTGGCGCCGCCCCGCGTGGGCACGGGCTTGGGGCTCTACATGGCGCGCGGCATCATCGAGCTGCACGGGGGCCGGGCGGCCGCCCCGCGCAGCGAGCCGGAGGGCGGCCTGGGGCTGCGCTTCACCCTGCCGCTGGAGGGTCCGCAAGCGTTCCCCGCGCCCACCGCCGAGGCGGGCCCCGTCGACGCCGGGGCCGCGGTCCATTGAGCAAATCCAGTTGTCCCGTCCGTGAAACCACCTCGACCTTGTCCTAGTCCCGCTTGCCCGCTGCGACCGGCGCCGTTGGCCATCTTCTCCTGTTGGCACCCGACCGGCCGAACCGGTTCCAGTGGTTTCGCGTGGAGACCGAACATATAGGCATGAAAGAAACCCCTTTAGGCGGACCAGGGATAGGAGCGAAAGTCGATGGGCATCATCGGCCTGGAGCTTCCATGTACACCCTGACCCCGACCTCAGGAACGCGCGTGGTCCGCCGCATCGACCTGCCCTGCGCAGGCGCGGGCTTCCAGACGCCCCCCTGCCACGTCCAACTGCGCTTCATGCCGGTGCGCGACGGCTGGACCCTCATGGTCCGCACCGCGCCCAACAAGTCGGGCGCCGTCGCCAAGTGGCTGCAGGAGGCCAACGCGGCCCGCGTCACCGTCGCCCCCGGCCTCGCCCCCCGCGTGGTGCGCGCCGACTTCGACGCCCTGCCCACCCCGTGGCAGAACCTTCTCTCGGCCCTGCGCGTCCACCACCTCGGCATCACCCCCGAGGGGGTCGCCTCCCTCTACGTCGAGGGCACCGTGGAGCAGGTGGACGGCCTCCTGGAGTCCTACCAGCGCGAGCACCCCAACGTGCGCTGCCGCCAGACCATCCTGGAGCCGCAGGTCCCCAAGCTGACCCGCCGCCAGATCGACGCCCTCTCCACCGCCGTGGCGATGGGCTACTACGACATCCCGCACAACCTCGACCTGCGCACCCTCGCGGCCACCATGGGCATCAGCCTCGGCTCGGTCTCCGAGCTGCTGCGCCGCGGCGAGTCGGCGGTCATCATGAACTACGTCGACTCCCTGGCCTCGGCGCCGTGGGATCCGCTGGAGGAGAGCGAGTGGAACGAGGCGCAGGACGCCGCGTACGCCCCGCTCGTGACGCTGCCCAACCGCCGCACCCAGGAGCCCATGCCCCTGCTGGACCGCGGCAAGCAGGCCGTCGACCTGCTGCGGGCCGAGCGCGCCCGCCGCGCCGCCGCCAGCGTGGACCCCCAGGTCCAGCCCCAGCCGTAGCCCCGCTGCACCTGTTCGGCAGGCGTGCCCCTCCTTGAGGGCGTCGGCCTTCCGGGGGAGCATGGCCGCCCAACCCGCCCGTGCCCCCCGGCGCCTGCCCACCA
>JAIVGU010000340.1 GCA_020201445.1 Halobacteriales archaeon | reverse complement strand
CGAGACCGCGGAGTCGGAGGCCGACGCCATCCGCCGCACCCTCGCGCTGGCCGAGCCGGGCGACCTCGTGGTGCTGCAGGCGGACAACATCAAGCAGGCCTTCGCCCTGCTGGAGGAGGCGCGCGGCGGCCACGGCGGCGCCAACCGGCCGCAGCGCCGCCCCCGCCTGCGCGCCGACCGCCAGGAGCCCCCCGCCGAGACGCCCGACGCGGAGCCCGGCCCGCTGGCGTATCCCGGCCGGACCTGACTCCACTCCCAACCACGGATTGCACGGAGGAGTTTTCTTTTCGGTGGCTTGCAGCGAACCGCGGATTTCGCGGATGCAAGCTGGGCTGTTGGCTCAAGGAAAGCCCCAATCCGCGCCATCCGCGAAATCCGCGGTTCGGCGAGCGCCGCTGCGGACAACCCCACTCCGTGCAATCCGTGGTTTCGGAACGTCAGTAAGGGCGCTTCGGCGTCCCCTTCTGCGCGTCGAACGACCGCCACACCTTGACGCCGCACCAACTGGCCTCGGGGCAGCATGCCTCCGCCGACTCCTGAAGCTCCGCCGGCTGCCGCGCGGCGACGAAGGAGCACGGCGGCCCCAGGAACGCGGTCAGTTCAGGATGCAACGCCTGCACCTGCCGCAACTCGGCCAAACTCGCCTCGAAAATCTCCTTCTGCGCGTTGAAGCACAAGCGCAGGCGCCACTTGTGGATGAGGCTCAGCAGGTCGCCGGACTGGGTGAAGTGGAGGTGCGTGGCGTTGGGCAGCAGGTAGGTCGCGTCGTCGACGGGGATGCGGTGGACGTCGCGCAGCTTCAGCATCGCGGACCACAGGCCCCGGATGGCGGCGTGGTAGATGGCGAGCGCCTCCGGGTCCTCGGCCACGATATCGGGGACATGCACGTCGGGCTCGGGCCGCAGGCATTGCGCCAGCAGGGGGCGGGTGCCGGGGGTCATGCGGTGGCGCTGGTCCTGCGCGTAGGCGCTGAGGCTCAGGCGCTTGCGGAACGTGTAGTGGACGTGCCGGAGCGCGCGCAGGACCGGGCTGTGGTCCCAGGTGTTGAGCGTGTCGCCCCAGGCCGCGTTGAGGGCGGGGTCCATGACGCGGCGCAGCAACTCGGCGTCGGGGAGCGTGGAGCCGGTCACCTCGCGCACCGCCGTCGCCACCAGCTTGGGCGCGTCGGGGGTGGCGTGGAGCAGCTTGGCGTACCCGTCAACGAGGTGGAGCGGGGCGGGCGCGGCGCCGGGGTCCTCGGCAAGCTGCGTCTCGACGGTGTCGGCGCGGGGGCGGGGCGTCTCCTGGATCTCCGCGACGAAGGCCGGGTCGACGCGGCGCACCTCCTCCACCATCTGCTCGACGATGCGGCGCGCCTCGCGGGGGGTGTTCGCCGCCTCGCACATGCGGATGTAGCGCAGGAGCACGATGCCGGAGACGGTGTGGTAGAGCTGCGTCCCGGCGGCGATGGGGATAACGTAGCGCGCCATCTCCTGCGACTTCTTCTCCGCCTCCTTGCGGACCTCCTTCTCCGACTGGCCCTTGATCTTCCCGATGGCCGCCATGGTGCGGAAGTTGGCGTCCGCGAGCCGCTCGCGCAGGGTGTGGTAGGCGTCCCAGGCCTGCAGCACCGCGGCCTCGTAGGTGGCGCGGGCGGCGGGGTCGGAGCGGACGCTGGCCGGGACGTGCGCCGCGGCCTGCTTCATCTCGACGTAGCGCTGGCTCTGCTGCTCCGAGTTGTAGAAGGTGTGGTTGTGAAGGAACGACTCAACGCAGTTCCGGCTCACGCCCTCGACGGCGAACACGAACGTCGGGTGCTGGAACGGCGTGTGGTGGCCCGCCTCGTAGATGCTGTGCGCGATGCGGGCGTCGGTGCTGGCGCGCTGCCGGGCGAGGTCCGCGAACGCCTCCAGCGCCATGCGCACGTCCTGGCTCTGCACCTTGGACTGGATGCGCGCCACCAGGGCGATGCGGTCGTCGTGCGGAATGTCGAGGCGGCCCACCTGGTCCAGCTCGTGCTTCCACTGCGGCAGGGCATCGAGGAGAGTGGTGCGGGTGCGCTCGCCCTTCTTGTCGAGGCGGCCCACGAACACGAACTCGCTGGCGTAGCAGGTGCGCGCCGAGGCGACCGCCAACTCGTAGGGGCGCGCGGTGTGGGCCACAAGGCGGACGCGCGGCTCCAGGACGATGAGGC
>JAIVGU010000201.1 GCA_020201445.1 Halobacteriales archaeon | reverse complement strand
CAGGGGCCCTGGTCGATGGCGGTGGCGCCGAACTCCTTGGCCGCGACCTCGTAGGCCCAGTCGCGGAAGCCGCCCTCGGTGTACTTCATGATGTTGCCCTTGTGGACGATGGTCACCGATTTGCGCTTGTTGTCGATGGCGTACTGGATGGCGGAGCGGACGAGGCGCTTGCTGCCCTCCTCGCTCACGGGCTTGATGCCGAAGGCGCTGCTGTCGGGGAAGCGGATCTTCTTGACGCCCATCTCCTCGCGCAGGAACTTGAGGAGCTTCTTGGCGTCCTCGGAGCCGGCCTTGAACTCGATGCCGGCGTAGATGTCCTCCGTGTTCTCGCGGAAGATGACCATGTCGACCTTCTCGGGCTCCTTCACGGGGCTGGGGACGCCGCCGAAGTAGCGCACGGGGCGCAGGCAGACGTAGAGGTCGAGCTGCTGGCGCAGGGCGACGTTGAGGCTGCGGATGCCGCCGCCGACGGGGGTCTCCAGCGGGCCCTTGATGGCGACGAGGTGCTTCTTGATGGCGTCGAGGCTGGCCTCGGGGAGCCAGTCGCCGAGGCGGTTGTAGGACTTCTGCCCGGCCAGGATCTCCATCCAGGAAATCCTGCGCTGTCCCTTGTACGCCTTCTCCACGGCGGCGTCGAGGACGCGGTGGCTGGCGCGCCAGATGTCCGGGCCGGTCCCGTCGCCCTCGATGAAGGGGATGATGGGGTTGGGGGGGACCACCAGGCGGCCGCTCCTCATCGTGATGGGCTGGCCGTCCTTGGGGACGACGGGGGTCCAGGCAGGCATCAGGTTCCGGCCTCAAAGCCCCCGGTATATCAGGGTTGGGGAAAGGTGCCTTGGTGGGTTTTTGGGACGCGACGCCTAGCCTCATATGGCGCCCCCTCCGCATTCCCGGCACATGGTGTCCATCCTTCGGCTTGGCGCGCTCCTGCTCGGCATCGGTTCCCTCCTGTGGGGCGCCGACTCGCTGGCCTACGGCGACGCCGCGGAGGCGGTGTGGTGCAGCCTGGTCGGCGTCGGCTGGCTGGTGTTCGCGGCCGGGCTGTGGCTTGCCGGCCCCCGCCGCGCCGCCGTGTCGGGCGCCGGCCTGCTGGTCGCGGCGGCGGGGGCAACCCACTGGATGCTCGACGCCCTCGCCGCCGGCTCGCCGCTGTCGTCCTGGGTCTTCTACGGCGTGGGGATGGAGCTGGCCACGGTGGCGGCGCTGCTGCTGTGGAGCCTGCCGCGGTGGCGCGCCCAGGTGGCGTGGGCCTTCCCGCCCGCGTTCGCCGCCGTGCTCGCGGCGGGGACGAAGCTGGCCCTCGGCGGGCTGCGCGGCGACCTGCTGAACGCGGGCGCCATCGTCCTGACGCTGGCTGGCGCGGCGCTCGTCACGCTCCGGCCGGGCACCGCCTACGAGCGGGCCCTCGCGCCTGGCCCTGCCTCTGCGTGAGGTTTCAGCGACTCGACCAGACCACGGATTCCACAGAGACTTGTGAGCGTTCTTGACCGAGTGGGAATGCCGCACAGGAAAAACATCTGCGAAATTGCTGTGGGACCAGAAAAGTTCCCAACCTATCTGTGGACTCCGTGTTCGCCTGCTTCACGCAGGGATTCCGGCTAGGCCGTGGGGTCCGACCACTCCGGCGGGCAGCGGGTGCAGGGCGACCAGAAGGGGCTCAGCGTGTTGATGGGGTTGCCCGGCCCGGGCGGGCCGCCCTTCTTGGGGATGACGTTGGTCCCCGGCGCCTTGGTGCGGTAGCGCAGGTCCGCGACGGGGCGGCCGCCGAGCAGGTGCTCGCTCCAGATGCGCTCTGCGTCCGCGACGCTGACGTGGCTGTACCAGACGCCCTCGGGGTAGACGACGACCATCGGGCCGTGGCCGCACTGGCCGAGGCAGCCGGACTTGTTGACGCGCAGCGACTCCTTCAGCCCCGCCGCGCGCAGCCGCTCCTTCAGCGCCTTCTGCACCGCCTCGGCGCCGTCGAGGGCGCAGGAGTCGGCGTTGGTGCAGACGAAGGCGTGCCGTTCGAAGCGCCGCCCGTCGCCCGTGGGCGGCTCGACGCTGGCGCTCATGCCGAGCTCCCGGGGTCGTGGTGGCCGTGGTCGTCGCGGTGGTGCCGCATCGCCTGGAAGGTCCAGAAGCCGGCCAGCAGCATGCAGAGGCCGACGCCGGCCGCGGCGGAGAGGAGCGCCAGGGCGGTGGCGGCGAGGTAGGAGAGGAAGCCGACGCCGAGGGCGAGGCTGACGGTGCGCACCTCGTGGTCGGGGAGCGTGGGGGCCAGGTGGGCGCGGCCGCGGACGATGGAGCGCCAGAAGCCGGCCCAGACGAGGTTGATGAGGACGAAGGTGCCCGCGTAGAAGGTGGCCGCCACGTTGGCGTCGCCGTCGGCCAGGTGCTCCGCCAGGACGGCGGTGGGGAAGGGCAGGAACGTCACGAGCATCAGCAGGAAGCCGTTGGCGAACAGCAGCCGCCCGTCGGCGCGCACGACGTGGGCGAGGTTGGCGTGGTGGTTGGTCCACATGATCAGGATGGTGACGAACGAGAGGCTGAAGGAGAGGAACGAGGGCCACTCGTGCAGCAGGCCCCGCAGCAGGTCGCCGTCGGGGACGCGCAGCTCCAGCACCAGCAGCGTGATGGCGATGGCGAACACCCCGTCGCTGAACGCCTCCAGGCGGGCGGTCTCCTTCCCTTCCACGTCCGTCCCACACCACGCCGCGCCTTAAGACGGGAGGGGCCGTGGAACCGGCGTGGCCCCCGACCCCTGGGACGCCGTCGTCTACGCCGGCTCCATCGGCTTCATCCTCTGCCTGCTGCCCCAGCTCTTCAAGACGCTGCGGACCGGCAAGGCGGAGGACCTGTCGTGGGGCTTCCTTGTCCTTGTCCTGTTCTCCTCCGCCCTGACGCTGCCCTACATGCTGCACAGGGACGAGGTGGTGTTCGCCGTCTCGCAGGCGGTGAACCTCGGCGTCTGGGGCACCGTGGCGCTGGTCAAGCTGGTCAGCGAGCGCGGCCGGCGGCACCAGGGCCAAGCTTGATGGCCTGCGCGGAATCCCCGGGGCCATGGAAGGCAAGAAGCCAGCCGCAAAATCGGCTGGCGCTTTGCGCAGGGGCCTGCGGCCCCTGAGGTTGGCGTTGGGCCGGCATGGACGCCAAGCTTGATGGCCTGCGTGGAATCCCCGGGGCCATGGAAGGGAAGAAGCTGCCCGCCACCACGTTCCTCGACCACGAGGGGAAGAAGGTCAAGTCCTCGGAGCTGGCCACGCCCGCCGTGCTCTACTTCTACCCCAAGGACGACACCCCCGGCTGCACCAAGGAGGCGTGCGGCATCCGCGACCACTGGGCCGCGTTCCGCAAGGCCGGGCTCAGCGTCTACGGCGTCTCCAAGGACGACGCCAAGAGCCACCAGAAGTTCATCGCCAAGTACGACCTGCCGTTCCCCCTCCTGACGGCGGACGAGGCCACCCTGGAGAAGCTGGGCGCCTGGCAGGAGAAGTCGATGTACGGCAGGACCTACATGGGCATCCAGCGCATGACCTACCTCCTCGGCGCCGACGGCAAGGTGCTGAAGACCTACCCCAAGGTCAAGCCCGAGGAGCACGCCGGGGAGCTTCTGGCCGACTTCAAGGCCCTCGCCTGACCCCTGCCGAACCACGAATTCCACGATTTGCACGAAGACCGGCGAGTTTCGTGCAATTCGTGCAATTCGTGGTTCAGCAAGGCGAGCCTTCAAACCCGAGCCGATGGTCGCCGCCAGCGTGGAGCCCCGCACCGAGACGCTGCGCGAGCGCTGGGTCTGCGTCGTCGAGCACCACGGCCCCGAGGCCACCGTCGACGCGACGCGGCGGCCGCTCTACCGCCACATGATCATCCACGAGCTGGTGGGCGGGCCGAGCATCCTGCGCTTCCTCGACCGGCCGCACGGCGAGCGCATCGTGGACGCCCTGGTCGTGACGCACGCGGGCTTCGACGGCGACGGGATGTGCCGCATCGAGCGGGTCCCCCCCGGCCCCTACGCGGTGCTGGACTACGAGGGCCCGCAGGAGGGGCTGCCGGCGGCGCGGGAGCGGCTGCTGGCCTGGGCGCAGGCGCACGGCGGCGCGGCGGGGCCGCTCCTGCAGGTCCACCTCATGGACCCCATGGACGGCCTCGTGGAACAGCAGCTCCAGGTGCCGCTCGGCGAAACGGGTTCGCTGCGCTCACCGCGTTTCGCTGGGGGCTAAGATGCAGGGGGCTCCGCCCCCTGCACCCCCGAGGATCGGGCGGTCGCACCGCCAACCGGCGGCGCTCACCGCGCCGCCGGGCTCTTCCGCTTGTCCCGCCTCGCCGTGCTCGGCGGTCCGCGCGGGCTCGCTGCGCTCGCGCGACCGCCCAAGCCAATGCCGGTTGTCTCCATCAGGACTCTTGCTTGCCGATGCGGCACGCCGGCTTGGGTGGCCGCGCCGCAGGCCCCGCGCAAGCGCCGAGCGCAGCGAGGCGCGAAGCAAGGGAAGGAGCCGGCGCCGCGGTGAGCGGCGCCGATGCGAGCGGCCACCCCTTCCCCCGAGGGGTCTGGGGCCCGGATGGGCCCCAGCTCTTCACCCCCGGCGAAACGCGGTTCCCGGAGCGAAGCGGAGGGAACCCGTTTCGCCGAGACCCAAACCACTAAGTGAGCGGGCGCGGCATTCCCGGCCGATGCGCGTAGGGGATGCGGCTCCCGACTTCGTCCTGAAGGACGCCGACGGCCGCGACGTGCGGCTCTCCAGCTTCAGCGGCCGCCCCATCGTCCTCTACTTCTACCCCAAGGACAACACCCCGGGCTGCACCGTCCAGGCGAAGGACTTCCGCGACCACCACGACGAGATTGCCGCCCACGGCGCCGTCGTGGTCGGGGTCAGCCTGGACGACCCCGAGAGCCACTGCAGCTTCCGCGACCGGCACCACCTGCCCTTCCTCCTGCTCGCCGACCCCGACGGCCGGGTGCACGACCTCTACGAGGCGTGGCGCACCACCCTGTTCGGCCGCAGCAGCATCGGGGTGCGCCGCTGCACCTTCCTCATCGGCCCCGACGGCATCATCCGCAAGGTGTACCGCCGCGCCAGCCTCCTCGGCCACGCCAAGCGGGTCGTCGGCGACCTGGAGCGGCTGCGCGCCCAGGAGGCGTGGGGCAAGGGCAGCGCCGACACCCGCGAGTTGCTCAAGCCGTAGCCGCGGCGCAAACCCCATAGCGCCCCGCCGCCGTCGGCCCGGCGTGTCCAGCCAGCCCGACAAGATGGACCTGCACGAGTTCCGCGCGGCGCGCCGCCGCAAGACGGACAACCTGCTGAAGGAGGACCACCGCGACCTCAAGCGCTTCTTCGCCCTCGACTCCGCCTGCTACCGCGACGCCACGGCGGAGGGCGGCCTCGACGCCAAGACGAAGGAGCTGCTCGGCCTCGTCGCCTCCACGGTGCTGCGCTGCAACGACTGCATCGCCTACCACTGCGACCAGTGCGTCGAGGTCGGCTGGACGAAGGCGGAGCTGCTGGACGCGCTGAACGTCGCCCTCGTCGTCGGCGGCAGCATCACCATCCCGCACATCCGCACCGTGTGGGAGGTCGTGGAGCAGCTCTACGACGAGAAGGAGACGCAGGCAGAGACCGGGGCCAAGGCGGCCAAGCCGGCGAAGGGCAGGTAGCTGCGCGCAAGGCATCACCATCATCAAGCAGCGGGGCTTCGGCCTCCGGTGCAGCGCCTCCGGTCGCGGGCCTTCCGGTTCGTCCTCGTCGTCGGCCTCCTGAGCCTGTTCGCCGACATGGCGTACGAGGGCGCGCACGCCATCAACGGGCAGTACCTCGGCAGCCTGGGCGCGGGCGCGTTCGCCGTGGGCACCGTGGCCGGCCTAGGCGAGCTGGCGGCCTATGGGCTGCGCTTCCTGTCGGGGGTGTGGGCCGACCGCACCCGCGCCTACTGGCCCATCACCATCTTCGGCTACTGCGTGAACCTCCTCGCGGTGCCGGCGCTGGCGCTCACGAGCCACTGGCTGGCCGCCGCGGGCCTCATGCTGCTGGAGCGCGCGGGCAAGGCCATCCGCAACCCGCCCCGCGACGCCATGCTCGCGCACGCGGCCGGCAGCGTCGGCGCGGGCTGGGCCTTCGGGCTGCACGAGGCGATGGACGAGACCGGCGCCGCCCTCGGCCCCCTGGTGGTCGCGGCCGTCCTGTGGCTGCGCGGCGGGTTCCACCTCGCCTACACCCTCCTGCTCCTGCCGGCGCTGGTGTCGCTGTCCATCCTGCTCTACGCCCGCCACATCAACCCCTCCCCGCGCGACCTGGAGCCGGCGGGGGCGCGGGTGGGCACCCACGGCTTCGGCGCGCCGTTCTGGCTGCTGGCCGCCGCGGGCGTCTGCATGGCCATCGGGTTCGCCGACTTCTCGCTCATCGCCTACCACGCCGACCGGCGGCACATCCTGGAGGCGGCGGTGGTGCCGCTGGTCTACGCGATGGCCAACGGCGTCAACGCCGCCGGCTCGCTCGCCCTCGGCCGCGCCTTCGACCGCTGGGGCCCTGGCGTGCTGGCGGCGGCCGTCGTGGTGCCGGTCCTGGGCGCCCCGCTCGTGTTCTCCAGCACGACCGGCCTCGTCGTCCTCGGCATCGTGCTGTGGGGCGTGGGCGTGACGGTGCAGCAGAGCCTGTTCAAGGCCATGCTGTCGCGCCTCATGCCCAAGGACCGCCGCGCCTTCGGCTTCGGCACGTTCGACGGCCTGTGGGGCGTGGCCTCGCTCGGCGGTGGCCTGCTGCTGGGCTGGCTCTACGACCGGGGCCCCTCGGCGGCCATCCTCGGCTCGGTGTCGTTCCTGGCGCTCGCGGCGCTGGCGACGTGGGCGGCGGTCGCCGCGCAGCGGACGAAGCCGGCCAAGGCTGGCAAGGCGGAATGACGCGCCGACCGAGCAGGGGTCAGGCTTCAGCGACAGTGACCGTCAACCCAGCCTTCTGCGCGTGCGCCAGCGCAATCCCCTCCGGCGAGTCGAGCTTGAAGCGGAGCCGCCCCTGCTGGCTGGCCGTCGCCTCCCCGACCAAGGCGCCCTCGACCTCGACGCGGTAGGTGCGGCCGCCGCGCGCGCCGTCGACCAGGAGGAAGATGTTGGTGCTGGCGCGCTTGATGCGGACGCGGTCGATGGCCGCCGCGCCGGAGGAGTCTCCCTCGTCGCTGCCGTCCGGCTCGTCCCACCGCCCGCTCTCCTCGCGCTGCGGGCGCTCCTCCTGCCGCTTCCGGCCCGCGCCGCGCACGAGGGGCTTGATGTCGAGGCCGATGCCCAGCTTGCGCTCCAGCATCTGGACGGTGCGGCCCCCCTTGCCGATGAGTTGCGGCACCTCGCCCTCGTCGACGTAGACGGTGGCCTTGCCGCCGCGCACCTGGACCTCCATCGGACCCTGCACGTTGCGGCGCAGCATGCGGGTCAACTCGCGCTCGGCGAGCTGGCTGGCGGGGTCGGCGACGCTGTCGACGCTGTCCAGCGGCATGACGACAATCTGCTCGCCGTAGGTGTAGAGCTCGTAGACCTCGCGGCCGGCGCGCACGTCGCGCACCACGACGACGGGGCGGGCGAGGTCGGCGTCCGTCATGCCGACGGGGACCTTCACGGTGAACTCGAGCTCCAGGACCTGCGCGACCTTGCCGGCGTCGATGAACAGCACCGTGTCGACCACCTGCGGAATCATGCCGAGCTCGACGCGGCCGATGAGGCGCTGCACGGCGTCGATGGCGCGGTTGGCGTGCGTGACCCCGATGAGGCCGACGCCGGCGAGGCGCATGTCGGCGAAGGTGCGGAAGTCCTCCGTCGTGCGCACCTCGTCGTACACCACGTTGTCGGGGCGCAGCAGCTGGATGACGGCGCCAGTCCACTTCAGGTCGCGGTCGGGCGGGCCGGACTGCGTGGCCTCCTTCGGCATCTGCTGGTCGCGCGGCTGCGCCATCGTCTTG
>JAIVGU010000200.1 GCA_020201445.1 Halobacteriales archaeon | reverse complement strand
CCGTCACTGCCTCCACCCAGATCATCCAGCGCGACCGCTACATCGAGCTGTTCAGCCTGCTGGCCAACGTCGCGACCAGCCTGGAGAAGTTCAGCACCGAGGTCCGCACCCTCCAGCGCACCGAGATCGGCGAGGTCGCCGAGGGCTTCGACGCCAAGAAACAGGTCGGCAGCAGCACGATGCCGCACAAGCAGAACCCCATCACCTCGGAGCAGGTGTCGGGGCTGGCCCGCCTGGTGCGCAGCATGGTGCTGCCGGTGTGGGAGAACGCCGTGCAGTGGAACGAGCGCGACCTCGCCAACTCCGCGCCGGAGCGCTTCCTGCACCCGCACGCCTTCATCCTGCTCGACCACATCGTCCACCAGATGGCCAAGGTGGTCGCCGAGCTGCGCGTCTTCCCCGAGCGCATGGCGGAGAACCTGGAGCGCGCCAAGGGGCTGATGATGGCGGAGAGCGTCATGATCGCCCTCACCGAGAAGGGGCTGGGCCGCCAGGAAGCGCACGAGGTCGCCCGCGCCGCGGCCATGCGCGCCATCGCCAAGGGCGGCCACTACCGCGACGCCCTGCTGGCCGACAAGGCCGTCTCCAGGCTGCTGGGGAAGAAGGGCATCGCCGACGCCGTGGACCCCAGCCAGTACGTCGGCCCCGTGGACGCCATCATCGACCAAGTCCATCGCGAGACAAGCTCGCTCTGACCTTGGCCTCCTCACGGCCCGGAGCCGGTCGCAATGCTCCCGGCTCCGCCCATCATCGACCAGGTCCACCGCGAGACAAGCGCGCTTTGACCCAGCAATGGCTGGATTCCGCCATTGCGCGGCGCAAACGCGAAGCGGCGGAGGCGGATGCCGGGCCGGCCGCCCCGCGGCCAGGACGACCCCATGCGCCGCGCCTCCGCAATCCTGCTTGCCCTCCCCCTGCTGACCCTCCTCGCCCCCGGCGCGGCCGCCCACCCCGCCGACCTGTTCCTGTTCCCCATGGCGTTTGCCGGGCCGGGCGTCGTCAACTGCGCGCCCGGGGTGGGAGTGATGAGCCCCGGCTGCTACCTGCTGCCCCCAGTCACGGTGACGTGGACCAGCCTCGCCCTGGCCGGGCAGGTCATCGGCGCCGGCGCCTGCAATGTCGCCTTCGAGGCGTGCTTCGCCTGGCCGAGCTGGAACCCGCACCGGGCGGCGGTTCCCGTCTTCTGGTGGTGCCAGGTGACCTCCCATTCCCCCAACTGGGCCGCCGGGGGGGCCGCCACCATCCAGGCCCACATCGTCTACGACGCCAACGCCGACGACGTGCTGGACGGCGCGCCGGACCTCGTCTACAGCACCCTGGCCCCCGCCGGGCCCCTGCCGACCCCGGCGGCGCCGCGGGCGGGGCAGTGGGCGGGCGGCCCGCTCAATGGTGCCGCCATCCCCGCGGGCGCCATCGTCCATGTCGTCGCCACCGACCCGATGGGGCTGCTCCCCAGCCTCGCCCTCGACACTGTGGTCACCTGCTGGGTCTTCTGAGCCGGCTCGGGTCGCGCCACCACCCCAGCGCCCACAGGCCGCAGACGGCGCCCACGTTGGCGGCGCTCCACGCGAGGGCGGGCAGCGGCCCCAACGGCCTGGCCAGGGGCTGCTCGGGGAGGAAGCCGTGCGCGGGGTAGCGCTGCGTGAAGGCGTCCTCCACCCCGCTCCCGGCCACCAGCTCCGCGACGTAGGCGTGCGTCGCCACGGCGGGCTTGCCCGCGGGCGGCGACGGCAGGGCGCGGCCGAGGAACACCGGCAGCGACGGGCAGGCCGGCAGCGGCGCCTCGACGATGTAGGAGACGCCACCGTAGAGGAAGCGCGCCTGCAGGACCCGGCTGGGGTCGCAGGCGTCGGGCGCCAGCGTCACCCACGCCCCCACGACGCCGGGCTGCGGGCTGGTGAACGCGACGCCCTGGATGTCGTGCGGCGGGGGCGGGTCCTCCCAGCGCCACGGCGCGGCGCGGGCGTCGCCGCTGGCGAGCCACGCGAGGAGAAGCACCCCCAGCGGGACGAGGAGCCAACGCATGGACGCATCCAGCCCGCTGCCCAAGATATGAAGGTGCTTGGCGGGTGCTTGAAGTGTCAGCCCGGGCGCAGGCCGCCCGAGCGCAGGAGGAGGCCGGCCAGCACGCCCACGGTGGCGGCGGTGAACAGGCCCAGGCTCGCCCAGCGCAGGCTTGGCCGCTGCCGGGCCAGGGCGCGGCCGGCCCACACCGCGCACGCGGCGGGCAGGGCTGCCAACGCAAGGCCGCGCACGCCGCCGATGGAGAGGGCGACGGAGGCGCACAGGAGCGCCGCCGCCAAGCGCGCCGCCCACGCCGCGCCCGCAGGCCCGAGCCGTGTGGCGATGGTGCGCTTGCCTGCCCCGGCGTCCTGGGAGCGCGAGGCAACGTTGTGGTGGAACAGCACGAGCGCCGCCGCCAAGCCGACCAGCAAGCCGGGCACCAAGGCGGGGCCGGGCACGGTGCCGTCCGCCAGCGCCGCCACCGTCCAGACCGGCACGACGCCGAAGCCCAGGAACGTCACCGCCTCGCCCCAGCCGCGGTGGCTCAGGCGCAGCGGCGGGGCGTGGTAGGCGAAGACGAGCAGGACCCCGGCGGCCGACAGGGCGAAGACCGCCCAGCCGCCCACCGCTGTCCAAAGGGCGATGCCGGCGGCGCAGGCGACGGCCAACAGGCAGGAGGCTGCGAGGTGGAGCGCGCGCACGCTGGCCAGGCGGGCCAGGCTGTGCCGCTTCAGGCGGTCGGCCGGGGTGGCGGCGTCGAAGGCGTCGTTGTAGAGGTTGACGGCGGCGTGCAGCAGCAGGAAGGCGCCGGTGGCCACCGCCGCCGCGGCCAGCGGAAGGGGATGAGGGGAGGAGAGCGTCGCCGCCGCGCCCACCAGGGGGGGCATCAGGCCGACGACGTAGATGGGCGGGTCGAGGCCGCGCACCCAAGCCCGGAGCCCAGCAGGGCTCCGGGCGCGGACGGCACCGAAGGTGCCGGCCCAGGCGGTGGGTTCGTCCATCTAGGCGACCATGGGGTCGGCGGCGAGGACCTGCTTCAGCGCCGCGCTGTACCACTGGTGGTGCTGCGCCTCGCTGGCCTGCACGCGCTCGTACATGCGCGCCAGCGTCTCGTTGCCGCCGGCGCGGGCCGCGCGGGCGAACTCGGGGTAGGTGGTGTGCGCCTCGATGCTCTCGACGCTGATGGCCACGTGCAGCATCCGCTCCACGACCTGGCGGCGCAGGGCGGGCTCGCCGTGGACGCGGGCGGCCACGGCGGCGACCAGCTCCTCCTGCTCCGCAATCTGGCGGCGGATGGCCTTGGCGGCCTGGCTCTCGGGGGCGCCGGGGGCGAAGGTGCGCGCCGTCAGCTCGGGGTCGGCCTCGCGCATCCAGACGGCGTGCAGCTTCTCCTCGCCGGCGACCTTGGTGAAGAGATTGGCCAGGTCGGTGTAGCCGGCCGCGCGCGCGACCGTCGCGAAGCCCGCGTAGAGGGAGTCGTTCTCGTACTCCTCGACCTCGACGCCGGCGCGGAAGTTGTCGGCGACCGTCAGGCCGACCTCCGCCTCGCGGAAGAAGCGCTCGATGGCATCCAGGTGGGCGTCGCCGGTGGGGACAAAGTCGTCGTTGCTCATGGAGGGACTCTCCACCCCTGTGGATGGGCCCGGGAGGATAAGGGATGCCGCCGGAAACAACTTGCTTGGAGTGGCTTTGCGCCGGAACACCTCCGGTCACGGCGAACCGCGGATTTCGCGGATGACGCGGATGCCCCGTTTTTTTTTGCTGTCTCCGATTCAGGGGGTCCGTGGAATCCGGGGTTTCGTGTGCGCCGAGATGACCGACCAAACTACGGATGGCATGGACCGGATTCGTGGACTTCGTGCAATGCGTGGTTCAAACAGGGCGAATCAGAGCCAGTCCCAGCGCCGCGCCACCAGGTACGCCGGCACCATGCTGAACGCGCACACCACCACGAAGGCCATGAAGTTCCACTGCGGGATGCCGGGCAGGTTCATGCCCCACAACGTCCCGATGAGCATGGGGATGGTGAGCACCAGTGTGATGCCGGCGAGGCGCTTGACGACGATGTTGGTCTGGTTGGCCAGCGTCGCGTTGTAGGTCTCCTGCGCCAGGATGGCCATCTCGCGCACGTGCTCGAGGCGCTCCGCCAACCGGGTCATGTGGTCGGCCACGTCGCGCAGGTAGATGCGGGTGTCCGGGCCGATGTGCGGGTGGTCGCCGCGCTCCAGCGCCACCATCGCCTCCCGCATCGGCATGATGGTCTTGCGGGTGCGGCTCACTAGGCGCTTGATGCCCTGGATGCGCTCCAGCTCGTTGCGCTCGGCGCCCTCCAGCACGCCCTCCTCCAGCGCCTCGATGCGGTCCTCCAGGTCGTCCAGGACCGGGAAGTAGGCGTCGACGACGGTGTCGAGGACCTGGTAGAAGACGTGGTCGATGCTGCTGGTCCTGGCGCTCGGCTTGGCCGTCACCAGGCGCCGCTCGACGGCGTCCAGCTCCGCCACCGGGTCGGTGCAGGCGGTGATGAGGAAGTCGGGGCCGAGGAACAGGCCGACGGTGAGCCACTCCATGCCGTCCTCGGCGAGGCGGGGGACGCGCACCACCACGAAGGTCAGGTCCGGGTAGTCCTCCACCTTGGGGCGCTGGCGGTGGTTGCGCACGTCCTCGATGGCCAGGGTGTGCAGGTTGAAGGTGGCGCCCAAGTTCTCCAGCTTGGACTGCTCCAGCCCCTCCAGGCGGATCCACACGTGCGTCGGGCCCCACGCCAGCTCGCGGGCCGCCTCGGGCTCCAGCTCGTCGGTGCGGCACCACGCCCCCTTGGAGAACTGGAGCACCTGCATCGGCGCGCGCCGCAAGCCGGGGCGGCCATTTAACGGAGGCGAAGCGCCCGGGCGTTGCCCCTGTCGAGAGCATCCTCAGATGCACTCTGATTCCCTCTTTGAGGAAATCTGGGTCCATCTGAGGTGGCTCCGACGGCTTGCGGCCGGACGCGCAGCGGGCCATGAAGGCGAAGGCTTGGCTCACGGCTTCTTCACGGGCTGCTCCGGCGGCGGGGCCTGCGGGCGTGGCGGGGAGCGGGTCTCGCGCACGGCGGTGGCGACCGTCTCGTGGAGGGCGCGCGCCAGCATCTCGGCCAGCCGCTTGTCCAGGGCCTCGATGAGCTTGTCCTCCTGCGGGTCCGCCTGCCCGGAGGCTTGCTGCATCGCGGGGTTGGTCGGGTGGACCGGGGCGCCCGAGGCGGCCTTCGCGGCGTCTTGGCCAGTCGAGGGGACCATGGGCTTGGCGGCGCCCTCCCTGGTGGGCACGGGCTTGGCTGCCGTCGGCGTGGATGCCTTGGCGGTCGCGTCAACGGCCTCGGGGGCGGGCTTGGCCTGGGCGGCGGTGGGCGTCACCGGCTTCTTGGGCGCGGCCTTCGTCTCGTCGCCGCCCTCGATCTGTCGCTCGGGCTGGTCCCGCGTGGCCTGTGGCGTCGCCTTGTGCGCCGTCGGCGGGGCGCCCGCCATGGCGTCCTGCGGCGCCTCGTCGCGTTCCACCTGCATCGACCCCTTGGGGATGCCGCGCGCGGCCTCCATGCCCTCCGGGTGCTGCTGCTCGAGCTCCATCGGCTTGGCGTTCGGGTTCGGCCTGCCAGGCGACCCGGCGCTGCCCTCGGGGGGCCGGGTGGAGGCGGGGCGCGGCGGCGCGACCCCCATCGACTCCGAGGCGGGCGGCGTCATGCCGTCGGCGGCCTTGGCGGTGCTGGCGCCAGCGCCCTGCCCCAGCCCGTCGTGGCCCTGCCCGCTGGCGGGGGGAGGGACGCTCTTGCTGGAGCCGCCGGAGGCGGTGGAGGTGGCGTCGCTGCCGGCGGGGATGTGGCTGGGGGCCTGCTGGCCCTCGCCCTGCTCCCACGGCATGACGGTGTGGCCGCCCAGCTCCCCTGGCGGGCGGCTGCGCTTCTCGGTCGGAACGGTGGAGGGGTTGGTGGTCTGGCCCTGTGGCGAAGTCTCTGGCATGCCTTTGGGTCGGCCTTGCGTCTAGATGGAGGCTCCACCAAGGATGGGAGACACAGAAGCAAGCCGAGAAGAGGGAGGAGGAAAGGGAAAGGGCGCCAAGCTTGTCCTAGCGGAAGGCCAAGACGTCCATGCCGCGCGCCAGGTCACCGGTGAACAGGTAGCCGTCGTAGTACCAGGTCCCCGCGGCCCGGGGGCTGCGCCCCCAGGCGTCACCCTGGCGCGTCGTGGGGCTGCAAGCAGCCCCACATAGCCGCCGCAGTTTCACCTGAACGCGAGAACGTCCATGCCGCGCGCCAGGTCGCCGGTGAACAGGTAGCCGTCGTAGTACCAGGTCTCCCAGGTGTCCGAGTGGCTGCTGAACTCGTCCACGACCTTGGGCAGCACGCCCGCCGCGGCGTCGACGCCGGTGAAGTCGACGAGGATGACGCCGTCCTGGTAGTAGCTCATCGCCAGCAGGTCGCGGCCCTCCTTGTCGGGGACGATGCGGCCGTGGTGGGTGGTGCAGCTGCGCTCGGTGTTGTGGTCGGCGTCGCGGGGCGGCGCGAAGTAGCCCAGCAGGCGCGGGCTCTGCTCGTCGCTCACGTCGTAGAACCAGGTGGCGCCCACGGGGGTGCCGGCGTCGGTGCCGCCCGCCGGGACGGGCGTCCCGGTGAAGGGGGTCTCCGACGGGGTGGCGGTGCCAGCCAGGCAGCCGGGGGGCAGGCCGCCGCCCATGTTCTCGTCGCCCACATACAGGATGTTGCCCTTCGTGTTGAGGCCAGCGGAGTGGCTGAAGGCGGCGACGGAGGCCATCTGGCTCGGCGTGCCGGGGACGCCGGTGTGGACCGGGAGGCTGACGAGGACCTTGGGGTGCTCCGGGTCGGCGGTGTCCCACAGTTGCGTGTACTGGATGCCGGCGCAGACGGCGCGCTGGCGGCTGCCGTCGGGGGCGTTCCAGAAGAAGATGTGGTGGCACGCGAGGCCGTTCTGGAAGTTCTGCACCAGCCGGGGGTGCGCGGGGTCGGTGAGGTTGTAGATCTCCGTGTAGCCGGTGCATTGGCTGATGTCGGCGTTGCACAGGCCAGGGCCGTAGAGCGGGTGGGGCTGGCCCGCGACGCCGGGGTCGCCGCCGCCGCTGCCCGCGTTGTAGAGGATGGGCGTGCCCGGGACGACGCCCAGCTTGTGGCCGCCGTTGACGGGCACCTCGGTCTGGTTGACGACGACCGGGTGGGCGGGGTCGGTGAAGTCGATGACGTCGAAGCCGGGCGTGGTGGCGCTGGCGGCGACGAGGCGGCCGTCGGGGAAGGCGATGATGGCGGCGCCGCGGCCGTGCGACTCGACCTGGCCGAGCTCGCGGGGGTGCAGCGGCTGCGAGATGTCCACGATGTGGGTCATCTGGCGGTCCTCGGGGACGACCGCGATGCTGCCGAAGAGGGCGATGCCGGCGCCGGCGAACACCTCGGGCGGCGACTTGGCCGCCAGCTTGAGGCCCTGGATGTGGTCGGGGAGCGGGGTGCCGTTGATGGGGCGCCACGCCGGGGGCAGGATGCCGTCGGGCGGGCTGCTCAGGGTGGCCCACCCCCACTTCGGGTGGGGCGTGTTCTGCGGGTCGTTCCACAGCGGCTTGCCGGCGAAGAGCAGGTGGTCGATGCCGAGCGTGCCCAGCAGGGAGCCGGGGGCGAGCGCCGGGTCGTTGACGGGGGTGGCAGGCTGCTCGATGCAGCCGGCCAATCCAGCGGTGACGAAGGCCGCGACGGCCAGGAGTCTCCAGGACATGGGTGCGCCGACTCGGGGGTGCGGATTAAGGGTTGTGTCGGCGCTCCTCTTGGGCCGCGAGGCCCGCGGACGTGCTGGACGCGTGGTTTTCCTGGGCTTCGCGGTCAGGCAGGGGTCGCGCCCTCGGCCTCGGCGGGAAGCGCGGGAGCGGCCTCGAACTGGACGCCGGGCCCGCCGAGCCGCACGATGTAGGCC
>JAIVGU010000199.1 GCA_020201445.1 Halobacteriales archaeon | reverse complement strand
GGGGGTTGCCGGTGCGCACCACGGCGCGCCACGAGGCGACGGCGACGACGCCGCACAGGACCGCGACGGCCCCGGCGCTGATGGCCGCCGCCTGGAGGCCGGGCTCCACGCCCCTTCGAGACCCGGGGGACGGAAAAGGGTCACCCGGCGGGGCTTTTGCCCCTAAACTTGTCCTCGACAGACCAAACCACGGATTCTGATTCATCCGCGGGAATCCGCGCCATCCGCGGTTTCGTCGGGGAGAAGCCACGCCGGCCAAACCGCGGATTTCGCGGATGACGCGGATGTTGGCCCCGAGAAATCCGCGTCATCCGCGAAATCCGCGGTTCGTCAGGAGCGCGCAGAGAAAAGCTCACTCCGTGGAATCCGTGGTTTAAGCGGTACGCACGAACCGCCGCACTCCAGCTTCTTCGCGGCACCGCACCAGTCCGTCGATCTCCAGCGCGTGCAGGTGGCCGACCACTTCGCACATGCCGAGGAAGGTCTGGTCGTGCGCGAGGTGCGGGAGGACGCGTGGCAGCAGGTCCCAGGCGGTGCGGGGAGTGCCGAGGTGGGAGAGCACCTTGGCGCTGCGGCGCCGGTGCTTGGCGATGTGGCTGTCAAGCAGCGCATCCGTCAACTGGAAGGGCGCGTGGTGGCCGGGGAGGATCTCGCAGCCGACGTGGCGGCGCAGGCCGTCGAGCGTGCGGAGGTACTGGTGGTAGCGGCCCTTGTCGTCGTCCTTCAGCTCGATGGCGTTGGAGGTGATGTGCTCCAGCAGCGTGTCGCCGGAGACCAGGTGGTTGCCCTCGGTCTCCAGCAGGAGGGAGCCGGGGGTGTGGCCAGGCGCCAGCCGGACGCGGGCCTCCAGGTCGCCCAGGACGACGCGCTCGCCGTCGCGCACCGGGGCCGCGATGGGGGTGTCCTCCAGGTGCAGGTCGATGCTCTCGCTGCGGCCCCCGATGGCCTGCGCCGCGTCGGCGGGGACGCCGTGGGCGAAAAGGGCCGCGTGGAAGGCGGCGTTGCGGGGCGCGGCGTCGCGGCGGAACGTCTCGAGGAACGGGGCCTCCTCGCGGGGGGCGGACAGCGGGACGCCGTGCTCGCGCCGCAGCCGGGCCGCGTTGCCCGCGTGGTCGACGTGGCCGTGCGTGACCAGGAGGCGCAGGCGGGCGGGGCCGACCCCGGCGGCGTGCAGCCCCTCCTGGAGGGCGGCGTAGGCAGCGGGGGTGCCGATGCCGCAGTCCACCAGGGCCGGGCGGGCGCCGGGGAAGAGCCAGCAGTTGGCGCTGCGGAGCGCGAACGGGAGCGGCACCTCGATGCGGACAGGCGGGGCCGCCACGCCAAGCCCACCGCCAGACAGTGAAAAAGCCAAGAGGGTCGAGGCGCTTGGGCCGTCCATGGACGGGAGCGAGGCGCCGCTGCGCCACCTGACCCTGCGGGTGGAGCACGACTGTCCGCTGGCGCAGCTCTCGCGCGACGTCCCCGGCACCGACATCCAGGCGTGGAGCTCGCACCGCCTCGAGGTGGTGGAGGTGCGCTGCGCCCCCGCGCTCTGGCCCAAGGTCGAGTCCGCCGCGCGCCGCCTGCTCCGGCCGCTGCGGACCCTGCGCACCGCCGACGGCGGCCTGCTGGTGTGGGAGCCGGACGTGCGGGAGGAGCGCTCCATCAGCCGCATCCTGGAGGCGCACCGCCTCATCTGGCTGCAGCCGATGCGGGTGCGCGGCGGCTGGGAGCACTACGACGTCATCGCCGTGGGGGAGGGGGACGGCCACGAGCGCGCCGCCCTGCACGCCCTCGCCGCCGTGGGCACGCCGCAGGTGGTGCGCCGCCGCGCCGTGACCGCGCACGACCTCGTCGCGTCCCTGTTCCTCTCGCTGCGCCCGGTCCTGGACGCGCCCACCGACAAGCAGGCCGCCGCCCTCCTGGCCGCCGCCGAGTCGGGCTACTACCGCAGCCCCCGCGAGGTCACGACGGCGGAGGTCGCCACGAAGATGGGGCTGGGCCGCAGCGCCTTCGAGGAGCGGCTGCGGGGTGGCGAGAATCGGCTGCTGGCGGCGCTCGTCCCGGCGCTGGAGGCGGCGCGGACGGAGCCTGCGAAGGCCAGTTAGGCTGTCCGGGGTTTTGAAAGGGCAAACACAGATTCCACGGAGGACACAGAGGACAACGTGAATCGTGAAACCTGTGGAATCCGTGTTTGCCCTACCACGGTGGCCAACCCCGTCGTCCCCCGAAGGTTGACCAAACCACGCCTCGCGCCGCCTGGAGGCGACAGGAGAAGGCATTTTTACGCAGGGTGGGTGCGCGCGCCGTCCATGCGCACGCTGGCCCTCGCCGCCCTGCTGCTCCTGACCGTCGCCGCCGCTGCCCCCGCCGTGTCGGCTGGCCTGGGCATGCCCGACGCGCTCACCCCGCGCGGCAAGCTCGTCGGGGGGCTCTACACCATGATCACGGTGATGGGCATCGCCATGTTCTGCATCGTCTTCGCGTGGCTCGTCATCGTCATCGTGCGCTTCCGCGAGGGCACCGGCCACGGCCGGGCGACCCACGAGAGGGAGCGCCACAGCCTCAAGGCCGAGATGACCTGGACACTGGTGCCGCTCGCCCTCGTGCTGTGGATCGGCTACGCGGCGTACGGCGGCCTGGTGCAGCTCGACCACGGCATCCCGCTCGACCAGGCGGAGATGGAGATCAAGGTCGAGGGCACGCAGTGGAACTGGCAGTTCGACTACGGCCAGGGCGTCAGGCTGCTCGCCAACCCCGACCTGCACACCGGCAATGTGTCGGCGGAGAACACCTTCCTGGTGCCGCAGGACACCAACCTCCTGCTCAACATCACGAGCGGCGACGTCATCCACGCCTTCGACCTGCGCGACGCCAACCGCGCCTTCACCGTCTTCCTCGACGCCAACCCGCTGGGCGCCAACAAGCACAACCTGCAGACGGTCAACCTGCCGGCGGGCGACTACCACATCCAGTGCAACAAAATGTGCCTCAACCCGGGCCACGCGTACATGCGCGGCCTGGTCAAGGCGGTCCCGCGCGCCCAGTTCGACCACTGGCTCGCCGAGAAGGCGGCCTCCGCGGGCGCCAGCCTGGTGCAGACGCTGCCCCTGCACATCGCCAACGGGGCCGCGGCCGGCCTCGACGGCAAGCCCCTGGGCGGGCAGACCCTCGCGGTCACGACCCGCCTGGTGGTGGACGTGCGCGGCCCGCACGGCGACCTGCGCCTCAGCGTCGGCAACGAGACCCGCACCCTCGGCGCGGGCGAGACGGTGCACACCTACGCCGCCTTCGACTTCCCGCAGGCCGGCGACTTCACCCTGCGCGTCGCCGACACGGAGGAGGGCAAGACGGCCCTCTCCACCATCCCCCTCACCGTGAAGGACGCCAAGGTGGTCAAGGTCGACATGAAGAACTTCTTCTTCGACCCCAAGGAGCTGCGCTTCGAGGCGGGCAAGTCCTACCTCATCCAGGCGGTCAACGCGGGCGAGTCGGCGCACGACCTCAACATCGGCCACTGGAACGGCGGCAGCAACCCGACCCGCATCGTGCAGAGCCCCCTCGTCGGCCCCGGCGGCGCCGCGTCGGTGCTGTTCGAGCCCACCGAGAAGGGCACTTTCGACCTGTGGTGCAACCCGCACGCCTCGCTCGGCATGCTGCACGCGAACGCGGTCACCGTGGCCTAAGCAAGGCTTCGCGGCGCTCGGGCGAGCCGACGCCGAACCCTGGCAGCACACCGGGAGGAAACGTCGGCGCCGATGCCGACCGCCCGTGCCGGTGGCGTGGAGAGGATGGGCGCGGGGAGGGGAAGGCACCCAGCGGCCCGCGCCCGAAAAACCCAAGGCCGCGCAAGCGGGATGGCTTGGCCCACGCTCCATCTCCCCCGCGCCGGGCGGCGCCCCGGGCGCAACGGGCCGCTGGGGTCCGTGCCTCCCTCGCTTCGGGGCCGTCGATTCGGCCACCTGGGCCCTTGCGGGGCCGCTGCCCTCTGCGGGCATCCCTGGCGAGGCCGTCCTGCCGGAGCGGGCGCCTTGCGACGCCGCCGGGGCCGTCCCCATCGCTGGGTGGGCCCCTCTCCAAGACCGACAGGGCGGGGGTGTGGGGGCGGATGCATGGGTCCCGTCATCGCCTCCGGTCCAATGTCCGGTCGGGGGCTGCCCGAGGCCGTGTGGCCGGCGACCCCGTCCTTGGTGGCGGGGCCTCCCGCTCCTCGGCTTGCGCCTTGGTCCGTGGCGGGCCGGGAGGTCCCAGCCCGTCGCGTCCTGTCCAACCGCGGGGGCTGGGCAGGTGCGGGGGGTGACGGCGGCGGGGGCCCGTCAGCCCTCCGCCCGACCCGGGCGTCCCGAAGGGGCCCGAGTGGCCGTCCCGCTTGCGCGGTAGGCAGTGGAATCGACTGGGGGAGTTAGCGCTTTTCTGGAAAGCAGGCAACGTGTGCGACCCTTCCTTCACGCTTCCTGTGCTTCCTTTGCAGCGCGTTGGATAAGCGTTGCTTCGCCTGGACGACCGACTGACCGCGAAAGGCGCGAAACCCTCCGAAAAACCTCGTTCCATCGCGTTCGCGCGTTTCGCGGTGGGGTCGGCTGGCCCCCGAAGGTCTTTCGGCGGCGGCTCGATGGTGCCGTGATGCGTGCGCGGTTCTGGCTCGCGGTCGTCGTGCTTCTGGGCGGCTGCACCGGCTCAACCCCTGCCACCCTCACGGGCACCGTGCCGGGCGGCGGCGAGGACGGCGGCTTCCGCCTGGAGCGCGTGCTGTCCGGCCTCGACCAGCCGACCACGCTCGTGGCCGACGGCGACGGCTTCCTCGTCGGCGAGCAGGCGGGCCGGGTGCTACGCTGGGACGGCAAGGGCACGCCCACGGTGCTGCTCGACCTGACGGGGCGCGTCGCGTGCTGCGGCGAGCAGGGCCTCCTCGGCATCGCGCCGGACCCGCGGGAGCCGGGCACGCTCTACGTCCACTACTCCGGCGAGCCGGACGGGCGCACCGTGCTGTCGCGCTTCGTGGGCCAAGTGGAGCATGTCCTGCTCGAGGTCGCGCAGCCCGCCGCGAACCACAACGGCGGCTGGCTCGCCTTCGGCCCCGACGGGATGCTCTACCTCGGGCTGGGCGACGGCGGCCCCGGCGGCGACCCGTCCGGCAACGGCCAGAACCTCGGCAGCCTGCTTGGCAAGATTCTCCGCATCGACGTGCGCGTGCCCTGCCCCGCCGACCCCTGCCACTACGCCATCCCGCCCGGCAACCCGTTCGCGCAGGGCGGCGGCCGCGGCGAGGTCTGGGCCTCCGGGCTGCGCAACCCGTGGCGCGCCGCCTTCGACCGCGAGACCGGCGAGCTGTGGATCGGCGACGTCGGGCAGAACAACTGGGAGGAGGTCGACGTGCAGCCCGCGGGCAAGGGCGGCCTCAACTACGGCTGGAGCCGCTACGAGGGCAACCACCCCTACCGGGGCGACGCGTCACGGGCGGGCCTCACCTTCCCGGTGGCGGAGTACGGCCACGCGGACGGCAACTGCGCCGTCACCGGCGGCGTGGTCTACCGCGGCGCGGCCGTCCCGGCGCTGCGGGGCACCTACCTCTACGGCGACTACTGCAGCGGCAGGCTGTGGGGCCTCAAGGACGGCGCGTCGAGCCTGCTGCTGGAGACCGGGCTGTCCATCAGCAGCTTCGGCGAGGACGCGGCGGGCGAGGTGTGCGTCGTCGACCGCGGCGGCGCCGTCTACCGCGTCACCGGGTGAGCCTTCGCCGGCGCCACCTCGCCGCGCCGCACCGCCTGCACCGCGAAGGCGTGCGCCTTGGGCCGCAGCGGCCGCCCCGCCCTCTCGGCGTGCACCTGCGTGTACTCGGCGCCCAGGAACAGCACCAGGCCCGCGTAGTAGACCCAGAGCAGGATGGCGGCGAGCGAGCCCGCGGCGCCGAACAGGCTGGTGACGCGGCTGTGGCCGATGTAGGCCCCGATGAGCTCCTTGCCCAGCGCCAGCAGCACCGCCGTCACAAAGGCGCCCACCCAGGTGTCGCGCCACTGCACCCGGACGTCGGGGAGCACCTTGTACACCGCCGCCAGCATCACCGTGAAGAGGCCGACGGAGACCACGAGGTCCACCAGGCTGCCCACCACGACGAGCGCGGTACCGTCCAGCAGGGTGCGCAGCCGCGCCGCCACCGCGTGCCACGCCGCGCTCACCACCAGCGACACCAGCAGCAGGAACCCGAGCACGACGAGCAGGCTGAACGAGAGGACGCGCGTCTTGACCGCGTGCCGCCAGCCCCCCCGCCGCACGTCGACGCCCCAGATGGTGTTGAGGGCGCCCTGCAGCTCGCCGAAGACCCCCGTTGCGCCCACCAGGAAGCCCGCGACGGCGATGCCGGTGCCCAGCCAGCCGGCGCGGGTGTGCTGGGCTTGGTCGAGCAGCTCGCTGACGGTGGCCGCAGAGCCGGGCCCGACGAGGGAGGCGACCTGCGCGACCACGGCGCCGCGCACCTCCGCCTGCCCCCACAGCGCGCCCGCGACGGCGATGACGATGACCAGCAGCGGCGCCATCGCGAAGGCGGTGTAGTACGCGAGCGCGGCGGCGAGGCGCGGGCACTTGTCCTGCACCCACTCGGCAAGCGTCTGCCGCCACTGCCGCCACGTCCGGAGGAGACCCAAGCGCCACGCCATGGGGCGGGGCCTCGAACGCGTTGCGTGGCCCGAACATGCGCGGGAAGGATGCAGTCTCCTTCAGGCCCATTCCAGCGGAACCGCGGAGGCCACGGAAGGCGCGGAAACTTGACCGACAAACCCGTTCACGAACCGCCTGACCTTCAGGACTTCGCCTGAGAAGTTGAGCAGGAGGCCAACCGGAAGCGGCTTCCGCCGGCCGCAAAGCGCCGCACGCCCCCTGGAGGAAAGCTGGAGTGCTACCCAATCGGGTACTGGTCCTGGGTCTCAAAGGTCCAGCCGTCGGGGGCCTGGTAGTTGTGGAACAGCGTGGTGAGGATGGTGAACTGGAGGTTGGTGGCCGTGGCGGGGCTGTTCCAGTCGAGGAAGCCGCGTGCCGCCACCCGCTCGCCCAGCGGCAGCGCGTCCTTGCCGGCGTCGAGGCGGCCGTAGGTGGGGCTGGGCTGGTAGACCTCGAGGTAGTCCTTGTCGGAGCAGTCGCAGCCGTTGTCGATGGGGGTCGAGGAGAGCGTGACCATCATGTCGGGCACGGTCTCGTCGGTCCAGAACGCCTCCTGGATGATGGTCAGGGTGTCAGCGCCCACGTCGAAGAAGAGGGTGTTGCTGCCCTGCAGCGCGTTGCGGGGCGCCGGGTAGGGGACGGTGCCGTTGGCCTCGTCGTAGGCGGTGCGCGTCCCGAAGTCGCACTGGTCGGTGATGACGGGGGTCACGCCCGGGATGCCGAAGGAGAAGGCGCACTCGTAGAAGCCGTTGAGCTTGTAGGTCTCGAGGTAGGGCTGCTTGCCCGGGATGCGGTCCACCTGCACCTTGACCACGGGCGGGGTAGCGTCGCCGGCCGTGACGGTGGCGGACTGCTGCACGGTGGTGTAGCCCGGCTTGGAGACGGTGAGGAAGTAGTCGCCCGGCTTGAGGTGCGTGAAGGTGAACAGGCCGGCCTTGTCGCTCACGGTGCTCGGGCCGTCGTTGCCGAGGGCCACCTTGGCGCCCGCGACGGGGGCGATGGCGCCGTCCACCACGACGCCGCGGATGCCGCCGGTCTGCTGGTCGACGCTGAGCCCGGGGAGGTCGTCGGTGGTCGGGTCGCCCCCGTCGCCGACGCAGCCGGAGAGCAGGGCGACGGCGAGGAGGGCGGTGGTGGCGAGGGGGACCGGGCGCACGGCCGTCCAGTCCACTCTCCTGGGAAAAAGCTTGGGGCCGTGGCCAAAGGCGCCGGGGCGCGGCTCAGGTGCGGGGCAGCGGGGAGGTGCAGTTGGGGCACCGCTTGGCCGCCAGGGGGATGGCGCTGGCGCACTCGGGGCAGGTCTTGTTCTCGGGGGTGGTGGCCTGCCGGCGCCGCAGCCGGTTGACCTGCTTGATGA
>JAIVGU010000165.1 GCA_020201445.1 Halobacteriales archaeon | reverse complement strand
ATCGGGGAGTCTGTCCTTCACGGCAAACCTTGCGGTGAGCCGGCAGGATGCTGGCCTTCTTGCAGCCCAGGTCACGAGTGCGCCCCTCACGCTACCCTGCCCTGCCACGGGCGGCGCGGCCGGAATCGACATCACCGTGCAGCTCACAAACCAGGGGGACACGGGCCTGACCATCGGCACTCCCACGCTGACGCAGCCAAGCGTTGCTGGCGCCAATCTGGCGCTGTCGTCCCAGGGGGCGTCGTTCCTAGGTGGAAAGGGGTCCACGTCTTTCCTAGCGTACCATGTTGTGCTGGACGCCAACCTTGCAGGCCTGAACGCAGGTCTCCAGATTGCGGGGGCTGGTTCCATCCAGATTCCCTATGCGACCACGCGTGCCCGGCCAGTCGTGGGGGTCACCCTGCCCTTCACGGTCGTGGTCCCCGTCCAGGTCACCCTGTCCAACCGCGGAGCCTTTGCGCCGTCAGGCACCACGCTCGGGTACGCGTTTGGCAACGTGGAGATGCAGCGACTTGCCTCCCAATCGGCGCTATTCACAGAAACGTGCGGGTACAGGGCCGTCGCCCTAGTGGTGCAGGAAATCGAGCACAGCCGTTTCGCGACCGTGACTGGTGCGCCCGCCGCCCTCCCAGCCAATGGAGCGGTACTGGTGGGGTTCGGTGTCTTCTTCACTCCCGGCGGCGGAGCCAGCATCTGCGTCTCCGAGCACTGGTCCTACAGCGCCAAGGGCTCGGTGGACGGGTCGGAGGTCTACGCGCAGCCATTCGAGTTCACGGCCCAACCAGCGTTCCAGGACCTGACGAAGTACTTGGCCGAGTTGGGCAGCGCGGGAACGACACTCCTGTCGGGCTCGGCCACGACGCGCGCCATCGCACGCGAGTGTCCCAAGTTCAGCCGCCTAGCTCAGGTTGCCGCCGACTGCCAGGATGCGGCGGACGCCTTTGCGGCGCATTGGAGCGAACTCGCAAACCAGGCGAGGAACCATTTCGCAAGCCAACTCAATTCAGGCGCGAACCAGCAGGTGGTGCTCGATGCCCACACGGAGCTGGCGCTCGTCTACCGCGCCCTTGGCCAGCAGGACGAGGCCAAGATGGAAGACCAGCGGGCGGACAACGTCAGCAACCAAATCTCCCTACTGCGGCGCAGCGCTGCCAAGGAACTCGACCTGGCGCAAGGCGCCTTGGGGAATTCCTGGATGTTCCTTCGGGCAAAAGGGCTGTCCATCGCCTGGAACCCCCTTGGATACGGGTCGCTAGCGGACAGCCGCAGGGCTACGGGGGCCCACTACGCGGCGGCCCTCCAGGCCTACCGAGATGCGGGCGACGACCGCAGCGCCGACCAGGTCCAACAGGAACTCGACGCCACCCAGGCGACCTTTGCCCAATCCCAACTCTGGAGCATGGCGGTCCTTGGGGGATGGGTTCTTGTCTTCCTTGCGGCGGGAATTCATGCCGGCACGCAAGGAATCTATTTCCTGAACGACCAGCGCCGCATCACCGTGGGCTCGACGCTGTTCGTGCCACGCCCAGGAGGCCAATAGATGCCACTGCGGTCGCGCCAGGGAAAAGTAGAGCAGAAAGTCGCGGCAGTCATGAAGGAAATCGATGCCGAGTACCACTATTGGTCACAGGAGTTCGAGAAAGCACGCGAGGATCTGGAGAGCGGCCGGCGGGCCAACGACCCCAATCGCGCGGAACGTGCACGGCAGCGCATGGCCCGGATTGAAGACCGCAAGCGCCAGATCAACGACATCATGGCCGTCCTGCAGGAACTGAAGGACAACATCCGCTTCACCACGCGCACCATGGAAAAATACCGTGAAATCGGAAGCGTAATCGAGGGAGGGGATACGGGAGCGGAGTTCCGCGAGCACCTGAAGCGGGTCACGGAGCACCTCCACTTTCAGCAGGAAAGCCAGGCAAAGCTGGAAGGCCAGATGGGCATCGCCTTAGCAGTCTCCCGCGCCCCCCTGGCGGCGTCACAGCCAACCCAAGCGATGGAGCCTCCCCGGACGGCACAGGAAGTTGAACGGGAAGCCGAGGAGCTGCGGCAACGGCTGCGGAAATCACGTCGCCTGTCCTAGGGGGCCATCCTGGCCTGCCACGCCGGGTTCTGGACCAGCGTCGTCACCAGCCCGCATAGAATCTGCAGGAGCAGGACCTGGGAGATGAGATTCTCCCCGTCCCCGCGCGCCTGGTCGAATTGGCGCGACAGTGCCTGCCAAAGAGTGGAGGGGAGCAGAACATCGTGGCCCGCGGCCAGAGCATTGATGGAGCGGTCCAGAAGTGGGATGGCGGCGCCAATCCGCTCCTGTTCCTGGCGCAGCTGGTCCGGCGAGGCCCGAATCAGGCGCTGGGCAGCTTCCTGGGGCACGTCCAGCCGTGACGGGGCAGAGACGCTGCGGCGCGAGGCCGACAGCTTGTTCACGACCGCCTTCTCGGACAGCACAGCCCGCAGGATGGCCACGAGGTTGTGGCCCTCCCGCACCAGGCACCGGTGCAGGACGAACGGGCGGCGGAACTGAGAGAGCATGAGGCCGCCCCACTCTGGCAGCCCCTGCGCACCCGCCTGGAAGGGGGCCAACGCCTGGCCAACGAGGGCCGCCATCTCGGGGTCGTAGTTTGCGCACTGACGCACCAACTGCTCGCTGTCCTGACGTAGGTTCGCCGCAGCCTCCGCGTCCAATCCCTCCGGCTTGAACCGGTAACGGACCTCGAGCTGAAGCGGGTCCGCCCCCTGTGCCACGGGCAAGTAAGTGTCCTCGAAGCCTTCGAGCTGGACGGCGGTCTGGACAAAGCACTCCCCCGGCGCCCCGCTCACGTCGAAGCGGACCCTGCCGTCAGCGTCGGAGGCTCCCTGTGCGACAAGGGATTCTCCGCGCCGCAGCCACACCGGAATTCCGCCAAGCGGGGCCTTCGTCGTCTCGCCAACGACGCGGACCTGGAGCGTGAAGCTCGCCATCGTCAGCGGAATCCGTTGCATCTGGCCGGGTTGGAGCTGCACCTCAGCGCTCTGGTATCCCGAGGCCGATGCCCTGGCC
>JAIVGU010000164.1 GCA_020201445.1 Halobacteriales archaeon | reverse complement strand
GCGCACGCTCCGTGCACGCGTCAAGGAGGCCATCCACCTCTGCCTCGACGACCCCGAGCCCATCGAGGGGGAGTTCGTCGGCATCGAGCAGGTCACCGTGGAGGTGCCAGCCAAGCCCTGAGGCCGGTCGGGGCCGTGCTCGGCTCGGTCCAGCAGCGCAGGGTCCAGCCGTCGTTCGTCTGGCGGGGCGCTCGGCCTCTTGGACGCCTTGTGGCGGGGCTGGCCGGCTCTTTCATGTTCACCCGCGTCCCCGGCAGGATGAAACCCGCCGCCCAGGGTGGGGCGAACGTGCCCTTCAAGCTCGACGAGGCGGACCGCCAATCCCTGATGCAGCTCCAGCGCTACCCCGGCATCGACGGCGGGCTCGCCTTCGACCTGATGCGCTGCGGCGTCCGCAACGCCGGGCAGTTGGGCCGCGAGGACCCGGTGCGCCTGTTCCGCAGCCTCAAGGACATCCGGGGCCGCGTCGACCCCGCCCTACTCGACACCCTCGCCGCCGCCGTCCACGCCGCGCGCACGGGGCACGCCGACGCCGCCTGGCTGCGGTGAGCCATGGCGTCCCGCAAGGCCCAGGCGCCCCGCGACCCGCAGCAGAAGGCGGCGTGGCTCGCGTTCCAGGAGCTGCCCAACATCGGGCCGGCGATGGCGCACGACCTCGTCAGGCTCGGCCTTCGCACCCTGGAGGGCCTGGAGCGCTCCGACCCGCAGGCGCTCTACGACCGCATCTCGGCGCTGGATGGCGTGCGGCACGACCCCTGCGTCCTCGACACCTTCGCCGCAGCCGTGCACAACCTGCGCACCGGCGAGGCGCTGCCGTGGTGGGAGTTCAGCCGGCGGCGCAAGCAAGGCCGCTGACGCACCCCCTGGATGGATTCACCCGTCCCTCCCGCAGCGCCAAGAAGGTCCCGTGGTTCCCTCGCTCCATGCACGGCATCCCTTCCGTCTGCGTCGCCTTCCACCTCGACGGCGCCTGGAGCGTCCACTGCCCCAGCGGCGAGGCCGACGGCGACGACGAGGGCATCGTGGGCTGGACGAGCGTCTGAGCGACAAACGGGATGCGGGGCCTGCGGCCCCCGCACCGCATTTGTCGCGTCGGCAAGGAAGGGGGGCTCCGCCCCCTCAACCCCCGCCGCAGGGGGGCCTCGTCGGCTCGGCCCCCCGGAGAACAGTGACCGACGCATCGCAATGGCCTTCGCCGTTGTCTTAGGTGGCGTCGCTCAAGGTGCCACGGGGGTCTCGCTAACAAACCGGGTCGCTAAAGAGCAGGCTGTGAAACGACTTCTAGGGCAAGCCCCGTTCACCTCGCATGGCCTGGGGCCCGCTCCGCTTCCTGTACGTCGGGACCTCCGACACCGCCCGCGACGCCAAGTGGTACGTCGAGAAGGCCGGCGCCCGCAAGGTGTGGCACATGCGCGCTTTCGGCGCCGAGGTCGCGGCGCTCGACGTGGGCGGCGGTCCCCTCCTGCTCCTGGCCGACCACCGCACGCCCGGCACCGTGCTGCCCATCTACGCCGTCGACGACCTCAAGGCGACGGTGGCCGCGATGGCCAAGGCCGGCTGGGAGCCGGAGGGGCCGCTGTTCGAGGTCCCGAACGGGCCGTGCCGGATGTTCAAGGACCCGAGCGGCAACGAGGTGTGCCTGATGCTGGAGACGCGGCCCGGGGCGATGGAGGCCGCCTACGCGGACCCGGACAACCCGAACGCCGTGCGCTGACCGTCCCTCGGGGTCGACGCAAGCTACGCTTTCTTGCTCTTGGACTCCACGAACGCCTCCCAGGAAGCCTCGTCGTCGAAGCGGAGCGGGACGCCGCGGTGGCCGTGCTGGCAGACCCGCTCGTTGAGGTTCATCGCCGGCCCCAGCGGGGCACCGTCGGAGGCGGTGGGCCAGCGCAACTCGCGGCTGCCGCAGGTCAGGCAGGCTTCGATCACGGCACCACGACCAGCTTGCGGGATTTGGGCTTTGCCGCTTCCCTGGGGGCGTTGGCCTGCGCCTGTTTGGCCTTCCCTTTCGGCGGCGGGGTCTCCCGCACCAGCGTCGCGAGCCAGGCGTGCGCCTTGATCTGCGGGACCAAGGTGTTGAAGCGCGCCTCGCGGATGTCGTCGACGCGCCAGCCGCTGCGGAAGGTGTCCAGGATGTCCGCCTGGCTGACGCGCCGCGGGCCGCCCCACGCCGGGTCCTCCCAGTCGCTCATCGCCATCAGGTGGACGACGCCG
>JAIVGU010000163.1 GCA_020201445.1 Halobacteriales archaeon | reverse complement strand
GCTCAGGCCACGGTCAGCGTCGCTTCCATGCCGCTGTGGAAGGCGCAGTGGTAGTGGTAGGTCCCCGCGGTGGCGAACTTGTGGGTGTAGGACTGGCCGGGGCCGAGGGGGTCCCCGAGGTCGTCCGACGTGAACGCGCTGCCCTTGTCCACCACGTTGTGCTGCGCGCCGCCGTCGTGCACCCAGGTCACGTTGGCGCCGACCGGCACCTTGGCGTCCTTGGGGCCGAACTGGTTGGTGGTCAGCATGTGGATGACGTAGCTGCCCTGCGCGTCCTTCTGCGGGGTGACGGGGCCGGCGGGGGAGCCGGAGCAGCCGGCCGCGAGCGCGGCGACGAGGGCGAGGGCCAGGAGTGCCTTCATGGGCGCCGCGACTGGAGGACGCCATAAACGGCTTGCCATGCAGGCCACAGACCTTTCAACCGCGAAGGGCGCGAACCCGCAGAGAAGCGTCTTCCCAAGGGTTCGCGCGTTTCGCGGTCCGTCAGGGCAGGTTCGATGACCGCCACCTTCAAGCCCGCCCCGCCGGCTCCCGCAGCGACGGCATGGTGCTCTACCACCCCCTCATCACCTACTTCCTGGTCGGCGGCGTCGCGCTCATCAGCCTCGCCCTCGCGACGCTGGCGTGGCGGGCCATGCAGCGCACCGGCAACCGCAAGCTCGGCTTCGTCATGGCGGCGTTCCTCGTCTTCGCGGTCAAGAGCGTCGTCACCGCCTACGCGCTGCTGGTCGACCCGTCGCAGGCCAGCACCGTTGCGCCCGGCTTCCAACTCACGCACGGCCACCTCGAGTTCCTCAACAGCGCCCTCGACCTGGCCATCGTCTTCCTGCTCGTCGTGCCCTTCCTGCGCCGGGCGTGACATGGCGGACCTGCTGGACCTCGCCACCCGCCGCCGCCTCTACGCGCTCGTGCAGTCCTACCCCGGCCTGCACATCCGCGAGGCCGCGCGGCAGCTCGGCACCAGCGTCGCCCTCGTCGAGTACCACGCCGCCATCCTGCGCGAGAACGGCCTGGTGCGCGAGGAGCGCGACGAGCGCTACGTCCGCCTCTACGCCACCACCCCCGGCGCGGACGCCAAGGCCCCCACGGAGGCGGAGCGCGCCGCCCTGCGGACCCTGCGCGAGCGCATCCCCCTCCGCGTCACCCTCCACCTCCTCGACCACGACGGGCCGCAGCAGCACAAGGCCATCTGCGACGCGCTCGGCCTGGGCAAGTCGAAGCTGTCGTTCCACCTGCGGAAGCTGGAGGCCGCCGGCATCGTGCAGAAGACGGAGGACGGCCGCTTCACCGTGCGCGACCGCGCCCGCCTGCTGGCCCTGCTGCTCTCCTACCAGCCGACGCCGGACCTGCGCGAGGAGTTCGCCGACGTCTGGCTCTCCCTCTACGGCGACAAGGTGTAGGGGAAGGCAGAGAGGGGCCGCTCCGGCAACTGCCGCGCAGACGGTCTGGACCCGCCGGCCAGGGCATCAGCGTTAAATGGCACCCCTGAGTCGCCGCAACGCCAGGCGGGACTCCCCGCTGCAGACCTGCGGAGGTCGCATAGCCCGGTAGCGCGCGGCCCTGCTAAGGCCGTGGGATTTCCCACGTGCGTTCAAATCGCACCCTCCGCGCTCAGGACGCGAGTCCGCCCTCCTCCCCGCTCGGGACCGCCCGGTCCCAAGCGCCCAAACGCAGGAGTTGCCAAGCTTGGCCAACGGCGCTAGCTTGAGGGGCTAGTCCTTCGTGGTTCATCGGTTCAAATCCGATCTCCTGCACTTCTCCCTCAGCCTTCGGCTTCGGTCGAAGTGCAGTCGATGCGGCGAGAGGCGGTCGCTCGGCCGCTCCCGCTTCTTGCCTATCTCCTGCCAGGGGGCCCCGCCCCCTGGACCCCCGAGCGTCCAAACACTCGTCCGTTCTTTGTTTCCACTTTGGTGAGCGGTCTTTTTCACCGCCATCCTTCAGCCCCTCACATGCGCACCCTCCTGTTCGCCTCCTGCGCGGCGCTTCTCCTGCTGGCCGGCTGCACGGACACGGCCACGACCACCACGACCTCCGGCACGACGGGCCCTGGCGGGATGCCGGGCGCCGCCAAGCCCGATGTCGTGCGCGACGACGGCACCATCACCGCCAGCGGCGGCGTGGGCGTGACCCTGACCATCCCGGCCATCGGCGCGGCGCCGGACGTGCAGGGCAACGTGACGCTCCTGTACGCCGAGCTGCGCTGGACGGGCCCGGCGGACCTCGACC
>JAIVGU010000339.1 GCA_020201445.1 Halobacteriales archaeon | reverse complement strand
GTTGGGGGGTGCGCCCATGGCGGCGCGATGGAGGCTGCGCTCATGGGCGTTGGCCTTCCGAAAAGGGAGGGGGAAAGGAAGAAGGAAGCCGGCCCCACGCCGAGGCGCGGGGCGGATGTTCGCCAGACCGCCGGGTTAGCGGGGGTTCGCGCTGCGGAAGCAGTCGCGGCAGAACACGTCGCGGCCCGGGGTGGGCTTGAACGGGACCTGGGTCTGGGTGCCACAGCGGGTGCAGGTGGCGTCGAACAGGGGGCGGTCGCCACCGCGGTCGCCGCCGCCGCCACCGCCGCCGCCACCGCCGCCGAAGCTGCGGGGGCCGCGCGGACCGGCGCCGGCGCCAGCCGGGCGGTCCTTCTGGAAGCACTCACGGCACTTGACCGGGCGGTTCCCGGTCGGCTTGAACGGGACGGTGGTCTGCTTGCCGCATTCGGCGCAGACGACATCAAACTCTTCGCGCGGGGCGCGACTCTCGTACATTACGTTGTCTCCTATGGGGAGGGGCCTTGCGGCTCCTCTTGGATTTGCTGACGTGCAGGTCCTATAAGAAGGCGCGCACCTGGGAATTGAGCTTCCCTCCCCCTTCCGTCACTCCTCTGGCGCGGGCGGCCGGGAAGGCGGGGGCATCCAGCCGGGCCGGTGCTTGCCCTCCGGGTAGAAGAGCGGCACCAGCACCGTCGTGACGACGAAGATGACCAGGATGGCGAGGGCGGCGGCGAGGGCGCCCTGGCTGGAGAGCACCAGCTTCATCGGCACGAAGAGCAGGAAGGCGAGCACGGTGGCGGCCACGACGAAGAGGTTGGCCTTGCCGGTGGAGCCGTAGACGCGCGCCATGTCGCCCTGCTGGCGGTAGTTCCAGACGTACTGGATGGCGTAGTCGCTGCCCACCGAGATGAGGAACACCGTGGGCAGCATCAGGGTCAGGCTGGCCTTGATGTCGAACAGCGGCAGCAGGCCGGCCCACCACACGGAGGCCAGCACCATCGGGACCATGATGGCGGCCACGTCGCGGGCGCGCAGCAGCCAGAGCGTGCCCAGGGTGGCCAAGGCCGTCACCACGGCGAGGGGCAGCAGGCTCGTGTCTTGGCTGTAGACGCCGGTGAACCAGGCGAAGGAGGCGAGGCTGCTGGGGACGAGCGAGAGCAGGTCGCGGGGGCGGCCGACCACCAGGATGGCGAGCAGCAGCGTGATGGCGGAGGCCATGTAGCCGACGTACTCCAGCCAGGGCTGGCCGTAGGTGACGTAGAGGTAGAAGGTGTCCTGGGTGCCGACGAGGTTCACCTCCCCGACGGTGTCCGGGCGGTGGCCGCCGGGGGAGTTCCTGTCCGCGGTGGCGATGTCGTTGTTGAGCGAGTTCCAGTCCTGCTCCAGGCCCTCCTTGGTCTCGGTCTTGATGTGGTAGAAGACGTGCGTGACGACGACTGATGAGCCCTTGCCGGTGAAGAGCGCCATGAGGCTGCTCCACACCGGGGAGTCGAAGTTGGCGTCGATGTCGCGGGCCACCTGCGCCGCGTCGCTGGGGATGGGCGACAGGCCGGCGCCCAGGTAGGCGGCCTTGGGGTTGAACAGGCCGTCGCGCAGGGCGTAGTAGGTGTCGAGCGCGATGATGAGGGAGTTGACGTTGCTGGCCTTCGGGATGGTGTCGGTGTCCGCCTTGAACGCGTTGTCGAGCGTCCGCAGGTACTGGATGGTCGCCGGGTCGCCCACCGCCTGCCGGTCCTTGGCCTCGATGACCACCAGCTCGGTGCCGGAGCCGCCCAGCACCTGGTTGTAGTACTGGTACGACTCCTCCAGGAAGTCCCCTTCCTTGAAGCCGCCAGAGAGCCCGAAGTACTCCTCGATCTTGGTGGCCTCGAACGCCGCGCCCACGGTGATGAGGACGGTGGCGACCGCGACGGCGACGCGGTGGCGGCGCAGGCCGACGGCGAGGCGGCTCATCGTCGCGCTGGGCTTGAACGGGCGGGGCTTGCGTAGGGGGCGGCGCAGCGCCTGGGCCGCCGGGATGAAGGTGATGGAGAGCAGGAACAGCGCGCCGAAGCTGAAGCAGGTCAGGATGGCCAGGTCGCGCATGATGAAGAAGTTCGCCAGCGCCATCGTCGCGACGCCGGCCACGCTGGTGATGCTGGCGATGAGCAGCGCCGCGCCGGCGCCGTGCCCGACCTTGGCGAAGGAGTCCTCGCGGGTGCGCCCCTCGGCCTGGTACTCGAGGTACTGGTTCGTGATGTAGATGGCGTACTCCTTCCCCAC
>JAIVGU010000338.1 GCA_020201445.1 Halobacteriales archaeon | reverse complement strand
TCTACAGCCTGTGGGACAGCCTGCAGGCCACGCTGGCCCACCTCGAGCGCATCGGCAGCGACGCGGCGGAGGCCGCCCGCCAGGCCATCGCCTGCTTCGAGCCCTACGCCCCCGACCCGCACCTCTACGCCCGCCACGCCGCCTGGGTCCCCAAGGCGTGCCGCGACGAGGTCGTGCAGATGCTCGCCGCCACACGCGCCGGGCTCGCAGCACTCCCGGACCACGCCACCGAGGCCCGCCTCGACGCCGAGCAGAACGCGGTCGTCGCGCACAACGCCGAGACCTACTATCGCGCCTGGGCCCAGGGCGGCCCGGCGAGCTGGAACGTCCGCGACCGCCACATGCTGGAGACCCTGGAGCGCCTGCTCGACCACCACACGGCGCACAAGGGCGAGCCCGCCAAGGCCATCGTGTGGGCGCACAACACCCACGTCGGCGACGCCCGCGCCACCGACATGCGCGACGACGGCATGGTCAACCTCGGCCAGCTCGCCCGCGAGGCCCACCCCGGCGAGACGTTCCTGCTCGGCTTCAGCACCCACGCGGGTCACGTCATCGCGGGGCGCGCCTGGGAGGCCCCGATGCGCCGGATGCCGCTCCCGCCCGCCCGCGACGGCAGCCTGGAGGCGCGCCTGCACGGCTCCGGCGGCGACCGCCTCCTGCTCCTTCCCAACGACTTCCCGGTGTGGCAACCCGTCGGCCACCGCGCCGTCGGCGTCGTCTACGCCCCCGAGCGCGAGGCCGGCAACTACGTCCCCACCGTCGTCCCCAAGCGCTACGACGCCCTCCTCCACGTCGATGCGACGACCGCGCTGGAGCCCCTCGGCATCCCCGCCGAGCCCGCGGAGGTCCCGCAGACCTGGCCGTGGAACACGTGACCGCCTCCGCGCTGCTTATCTGACCCCGCCGTGTCGCCCGCCTGTCCCCCACTCCCACACGGCCGGTCAAGGGAGCGGACAGGACGCCACGGGCCCGTGGTGTAGCTTGGATATCACAGAAGCCTCCGGAGCTTCAGACCTGGATTCGAATTCCAGCGGGCCCGCTTCCGACGACGTGCCAACGGCCGTGCGGCTCACGGGCAGGAGCTGGTCTTGAAGATCCACAGGCAGGCGGCCTCGTTCGTGTGCGACAGGAAGTCGAAGGTCTCCGTCGTGGCCTGGGTGACCGTCTGGGCCATGGCTTGCCCGGCCTCGGCCTGCACGCTGGTGGCCGTGGCCAGCAGGAGTCCGGCCAGGGTGCCGGGGGCCGCTGCGGCGCCCAGGTCGGCCTGGAACTGGCAGGTGGCCTGCGCCAGCCCGTTCGCGTTCTTCAGGGTGTCCCCCGTGAGGCCGCCGGGGCCGACGGGGTTCGGCACGGGGGTGCAGCCCGCGTAGGCGCCATGCACCTCGTTGCCGGAGCCGCACGGGGGGTAGCCGGGGCTGATGAGGTTCGCGCATGCGTCGTGGGCCTCCGAGGTCGCAACGTCCTGCAGGTCTGTGGCGTAGGCGGTCGCCACGGGGCCGACGCCCGCGGTGCCGAGGAGCCCGGCCGCGCCTTGGCCGGCGCGCCAGGCAACGTCGCCGCCGTTGTCGGCGAGGAGGTTCTCCCAGGCGTCCGCGTAGTTGCAGTCGAGGAAGTGCGACTGCGCCACGTACCAGGCGGTGTCGGGGACGAGGCCGCCCGTCGGGAAGGGCCCGGGGCTCGCGGGGCAACCCTGGATGGGCGTGTCGTCCACGCCGTCCGAGGCTCCCGAGTCGGGGTAGGTGCAGCGGTCGTCCAGGTTGCCGCTGCACGCGGTTGCCGGCGGGGCCGCGGCGAGGAGGGTCAGCATCAGGGCGGTCAGGAGCAGGGGGGTTGGTTTCATGGGTGGACCTCAGTGTTCTTCGGGTTGGCGGCTCAGGTTTCGCTGGTGTCGAAGGCGTTCGTGCAGCCGGGGTCGCCTCCGCCGGGGATGGAGGGTTGCCAGTCGACGAGCCCGTCCCCGTCGTTGTCGAAGCCATCCATGCACTGCGGGAGCGTGCCGGTGGGGCCCGTGCCCTGCATGACGGCCTCGCCCGACTGCGGCCCCTCGCCGACGAGGTTGGCGGCGCTGACCACGTAGTGGTACGTGGAGGCGGCGTTCGTGCCGGAGTCGACGAAGGAGGTGGGGGGCGGGGAGCCGGAGACCGACGCGTGGATGGGCGGGGTGAACGGGGCGCCGGCGGTGTTGCGGTAGACGTAGTAGTCCGTGATGGGCGTCCCCCCGTTGCAGGAAGGCGTGCTCCAGGAC
>JAIVGU010000020.1 GCA_020201445.1 Halobacteriales archaeon | reverse complement strand
GCTGGTGAAGGCGTGCACCTCCTGGACGACGGCGTCGACGAGGTAGATGTCCGACACGTCGCCGTCGCCGTCCAGGAAGGAGAAGGTGCCGCTGCCGACGGTGGCGATGGCGGTGAAGGGCAGGCCGGCGTGGCTGCGCTGCACGACGTAGCCATCCACCTGGGCGCCGGGGGCGCTCCAGGCGACGGCGACGCCTCCCGGCTGGAGGGTCGCCTGGGCAAGCATGTTGGGCACGGGGGGAGTGGCCGTGGCGGGGAGCGCGAGCCCCACGAACGCCAAGGCAGCGACGGCTGGAAGCAACTTCATCTCGGACCACCAATCGCCGGGGCGGGAGGGCCGCCGGCGGCTGGTCCACCGCTTCCCCTAGATAAAGACCATCGGGCCAAAGTGGAAACTCCAAGGAAGCAGGGCTGACCAAAGGTTGGCCGACGCTGCTTCGGGCGCGGACACTGCTGCGCGCCCGTGTCAGAGCGGCGGCTCCAGCAGCGGCTCCTCGGGCAGCGGCTCCGGCCGCTCCAGCCCCTCGTCCTCCAGGAAGTAGCTCGCCTCGACCGTGCTGCGGTAGCGCGGCCGGTACTCCCCCAGCTTCTCCACCAGGCCGGCATCCTTCAGGCGGGCCAGGTGCTTGCGCACCACCTTGTGCGAGAGGCCCAGCGAGGCGCTCAGCCCGTAGACCCCCTGGTTCGGGTTCGCCAGGACCGCGCCCAGGACGCGCTCGGCGTCGTCGTCGCGCAGCACCCGCAGCGCCGTGCGCACCCCGTGCGGGACGTCGCCTGCAAACAGGTGCAGGTCGCGGCCGTCCTTCGTGACGTGGACCGCCTGGCGGTGGCGCAGGACGCCGAGGTGGTAGGAGACCGTGCTCCACGCCAGGTCGAGCCTCTGGCAGAGCTGGCGGACGTTGATGCCGGGGCTCGCCGCGACGGCGGCCTGGATGCGCACCCGGGTGGCCTCCCCGTCGCGGAACACGGCAAGGATCATGCGTAGCCCTCCCGCGAGGAGGCCTGGAGCTGGTGCAGCCGCAGGAGCGCGCCCTCGACGATGCCGTGCAGGGCAAGGTCGGCGCGCGCGTCGGCGACGAAGGCGGGGGCGAGGAGGAAGCAGTCGGTGAGGTGGCGCCGCGCCGCGTCAAGGTCGCCGCGGCTCGCGTCGAGGCGCGCCTGCAGGAAGCTGCGGGTCGCCTGGTGGCGCCGCCAGCGCCGCGGCTGCAGGGCGCGCCCGGCGGTCTCCAGGCGGCCCAGGCGCAGCAGGCACACCACGCGGGTGGTGCGGCTCTCCGCGTTGGCCGGCCAGACCAGGCCCGCCAGGAGGGCCGCGCGCTCGCACGCGTCCTGGTCGGCCGCCCTGCGCATGCCCAGCAGCGCCCCACGGCGGGCGCCGAGGGCCGTGACCAGGAGGAGGCCGCCCGTCCACAGGGGCCACAGCGGGAAGCTCCCGCCCAGCGCGACGGTGTGGCCGTTGTTCAACGTGAGCTCGCCGCCGGTCAGCGTGGCCTCCAGCAGGTCGTCCCGCGCCTGCGCGTCGCCGCGCGGGCCCTTGAGGGGGGTGGAGGCGAGGGAGGGGGCTCCCGAGGAGAGGATGACGGCGTCCTTGAGGTCGGCGCTGCCGTCGGGGTTGTCGAAGTGGGCGCGGAACGCCAGCAGGCTGGCGGGCGGCCGGGACAGGTCCAGGCTGGTGCCCTCGAGGCGGAGGAACGCCTCGCTGTCGGTCTGGCTCTTGATGAACTGCGTGGGAGGCGCGCCGGCGGGCGGCTCCGCGTCCCGCATCTCCTGCCCCAGGACCGCGTGGAAGGACCCGCGGGGGGACTGGATGTCGAGGGTCGCCATCCAGACGCTGAGGTGGAGGGCGCCGGCCAGCGTGGCGGCCCCGGCGCCGGCGGCGGACACCAGCAGCCGGTCCGCGGGGTCCAGGCTGATTGAGCGGTCGCTGGCGTGGCCGCTGTGGGAGATGGCGTCCTCCTTGCCGGCGGCGCGCAGGGAGGCCGGCCCGCGGGGCAGGCCGATGCCCGCCTCCTCCCCCGCCTCGGCCCAGGCCACGAGGCGGCAGCCGGGCTGTGCCTGGGTCACCTGGATGCGGGCGTCGTCGAAGTCGAGGGACTGGCTGTCCTGCTTCCCTTCGTTGATTCCCTTGAGCGAGGGGAGGGGAGCTGTCCCGTTCTCGGAGCCGGGGACAGGGTTGGCGACGACGTAGGGGGCCATGTTGCGGTCCAGGTCGACGTGGATGTGGTCGGCCGTGCCGTTGACGGAGAGGGTGGGGCAGGCGTCGTCCTGGAAGAGGGCTCCGTAGAGGGCGGCCGTCACGTCGGCGGGTCCGTGCAGGTCGAGGCCGGAGGCGCGCAGGGAGAGCGTGGCGTCGGCCTGCGCGGTGGGGAGGAAAAGGAGGGCGAAGGCCAAGGCCACCCACCCGCGGACCCGCGCGCGCATGGGTCTACCATGCCGGGCTCAGCTTTTGGCTCTTTCTCAGGGGTGGATTTTGATGCATTCGGGGTGGAGGACCGGGACTGGGACCGGGTGGCCGACCCAGGTGTACGGGGAGCAGGTCACCTCGATGGGGTAGCCGACGCTGACCTGGGGGAAGGCCTCGGCGCTCCCCGCGGCGGTCAGGAGGAAGGCGGTCGCGGCAAGGGCGATGGCGTACGCTAGGGTGTTCATGGTCGCATCCAATCCAGCCACCAGGGTGGCAGGGGGCGGGAACCGAATCCGGATATTTTTGCCAATGCGTGAAGACCGGTCACGCTGGCAAAGAGAGTCGCCATTGCTGGCCACATTTGCCAAGGAGGTTTCAAGCCGCCCGTCGCGACAGGCGCTGGCACGCTGCCATGGCCCTTTCCCGGCCCTGCGTGGGGCGTCCCCCCCGGCATGGCTCCACTTTGGCTATATCTGCCAGTCGGGATTCAGCAATGCGGCAAGGGCGGCAAGAATGTGCACATGTCTCCGCTTTGGCCGCATTGCGGGCGGCGTCTGCACAGCGCAGGCAGGCGGGGATCCACGACCTTGTCCATCCGCTAGATGTCCAGCAGGGCCCGCAGGCGCCACCGGCCACCCGCCGTCTCCAGCCGGGCGTCGTGGTAGGTGACCGCCTTCACCTCGACGCCGCGGCCGTGGCGGGCGGGGTCGTGCCGCACCGCGTTGCCCCGCGCCTCCAGCCGCGCGATGCCCTCCCGGCCCGTGCCGAGGCGCACGCCGCCCCCCAGCCAGAGCAGGTCCTGGGACTCGAAGTGCCACAGCAGCTCGGAGAGGAACGCGACCATCAGCGCCACGCGGTCGGGCGCCTCCACGGCGAAGGAGAGCTCGCGGTCGGGTCGCCCCAGGGCGTGGATGTCCTTGTGGCCGGACAGCACGGCGGTGAGGCCGCGCGCCACGTCCTCCAGCACCTCCTCCAGGCTGGCGCCCTCCGCCTCGATGCCGAGGTCCGCGGTGTGGTCGACAAGCCGGAAGGCCACGCGGCGGGCAGTATCGGGGCGCTTAACCCCGTTGCGCATCCCTCTTCCCAAACCACGGATTCCACGGATTGCACGGATGGAGGAAGCCGTTGGCCAAGTTCGCCGAACCGCGGTTCGCCGAGCTGGGCGGAGAGCAGACCGGACCTGGTGCAGGCTTCGGCCAGCAAAGGCATCCGTGCAATCCGTGGAATCCGTGGTTTGGAGGGAAGAGGCGGGCAGAGGCGGCTTCCCAAAGCCCTTTTCCCCGGTGGCCTTGCGCGCCGCGATGCGGGTCCTCGTCACCGGTCCGACCAATCCTGTGGGCGCCGCCGTGGTGCGCGCCCTTGCCGACGCCGGCCACGATGTGCGCGCCTTCGGCGTCGAGCCGGGCGCCGACCCCTTCCAGCACCCCCGCGTCAGCGTGTTCCCCGGCCGCATCGACCTCGGCGGCTCCCTGGAGCCGGCCGCCTCGGAGTGCCAGGCCATCGTCCACTGCGCCGCCTTCGACGAGGTCCCGGGCAGCAAGGCCCACCGCGCCATGGTGCTGGAGAACGGCACCCTCTTCGCGCGCTACGCCGCCGAGCGCGAGCTGGTGCAGCGCCTCGTCGCCGTCCTCCCCGCCGAGCCCGCGGACGCGCAGGCCGTCGTGAGGGCCGAGGCCCGGGTGCGCGCCACCCACCCCACCGTCCCCCACGCCACGGTGCGCGCGTCGTCGCCCGCGGCCGCGGCGAAGGACGTCCTCGCGGCGCTGGCCCCCCTGGCCGCGCTGCCGCCCGGCGCCTAGCCGCGCTGGGGACCCCGCCGGACACCCCCGTTCCGCCACCCGCGCCGGGGCGTCGCCGTGTTCCCAGAAGGGCCTGCCCGGGAGGCCCCTGGGGAAGCCCAGCACGAAGTTGAGGTCCTCTTTTCATTTTTTTGGCATTCCCTGAAACCTTCCCCTACGATTTCGGTGAAATCACCAAACCTCCTGTGGCCAGGGGTTAAATGCCCAAAAAAGGTTGCGCGCGAGCCCACTTTGGTGGGAACTTTGGTGAACCCATGACAAGCAAGGAGAGTAACAAGAAGATTCTCGGACTCGCCGGCATCACGCTGGCCCTCTTGGCCCTCACGACCGCCCCCGCCGCGTCGGCCGCCGCGGTCGTCATCCCGAACGGGACCGGCTGCTTCGCCAACGACTCGTTCGCGCCCGCCGGCTACGGCGAGCTGAACTGCGTCATCGCCGCCTCCGGCCGCTGCACCCTGACGATCATCGTCACCGACGGCAACCTGACCGGGAACGTCACGAACTACATCTACCAGAAGACCCTGAACCTCGGCCAGCCGACGTGGATTGTCCTCGTGAGCGTCCCCGCAGGCTTCACGGCCGGCGCCTCGTGCCCCCCGCTCGCCTAAGGCCAAGCCCAAGCCTGCCTTTTCCCTCTCTTTCCTCCCTCGTTCTCCTTTTGTCGCCCGTCCCGACCCCAAGCCTGAAGTAGCGCGGCAGGGACGCAGAGCCCGTGACGAAGCTGGTCCTGGTCGACGGCTACGTCGACGAGCCCTCCGCGTTCGGCGTTCCGCCCTACATCTCGCCGCACGCCCGCTACGCCGCCGGCGCCGCTCTGGCGCAGGGCGTGGAGGTGGAGTACCACACCATCGACAGCCTGCGCGCGCGGCCCCGCGAGCTGCACGGCGACGCCCTGGCGGTGCTGGCCTCCTGCGTCGTGCCGGGGAAGTACCTGCGCGGCACCCCCATCACCCACGACGAGACCATCAACCTGTTCCGCGACTTCAAGGGGGAGCGCATCCTGTTCGGCGCCAACGCGGCCTTCGGGTTCGCGGATGGCGGCGGCGGGCACGGCACGACGCGGGCGCACAAGCTCGGCGACCACATCGACCACTTCATCACGCGCGACGGCGACGCCGCCATCGCCGACCTCTTCGCTGGCAAGACCGTCGTCAACCGCCACCGCACCACCCAGGAGTGGAGCCGCCACGCCTACGCCGGGGTGCCCATCGTGGCCCAGCACCCCGACATGGACGCGGGCATCCTGATGGCGGAGCTGGACACCTTCCTCGGCTGCGTCCACTACGTCTCGGGCGGCTGCGGCTTCTGCAAGGACGCCAAGACCAAGCCGTGGTACCGCGACGAGGAGGACATCGTGGAGGAGGTGCGGCTGCTGCACGAGGCCGGGGTGCGCCACTTCCGCCTCGGCGGCCAGTCCTGCTTCTGGACCTACAAGGCCATCGGCGTCGGCCTCACCGACGAGCCCAAGCCCAACGTCCCCGCCACCGAGCGGCTCCTGGTGGGCGTGAAGGAGGCGGCGCCCCTGCGGAAGGTCCTGCACATCGATAACTGCAACCCCGCCATCCTCGCCATCCACCCCGACGAGGGGCGCGCCATCGCCCGGCTGCTGGTCGAGCACGGCACCGACGGCAACATCGCCGCGATGGGCCTGGAGTCCGCCGACCCCGCCGTCCACAAGGCCAACAACCTCAACGCCACCGCGGAGCAGACCATGGCGGCCATCCGCATCCTCAACGAGGAGTCCGGGATGCGCGGCCCCAACGGCCTGCCCTACTGCCTGCCCGGCCTCAACCTGCTCTACGGCCTGCCCGGCGAGACGGCGGCCACGTACGAGCTGAACTGGCAGTTCCTCATGGACCTGAAGAGGTCGGGCCTGCGCATCCGCCGCCTCAACATCCGCCAATTGCTGCCTATCCGCGGCCAGAAGGAGACCATCGACCCGAAGCTCAAGTCAACGTTCATCAAGCACAAGAAGGCGGTGCGCGAGAACTTCGACCGCGACGTCCTGCGCGAGGTCGCCCCCGCCGGCACGGTGCTCAAGTCGGTCTACCTGGAGAAGGTCGAGCCCGGCCTCACCTACGGTCGCCAAATCGCCACCTACGCGCTGCTGGTGGGCATCCCCTACGAGACGGAGGTGGACCGCTTCGTGGACGTCCTCGTCACCGACCACGGCTACCGCAGCCTCACCGGCGTCCCGGTGCCGTTCCACGTCCCGACGGCCTCGGTCAAGCAGCTCGAGTGCCTGCCCGGCATCGGCAAGAAGCGTGCGCTGGACATCAAGGTGAAGCGGCCCGCGTCGGTGGAGGAGTTCGCCGCCATCGTGCAGGACTCCGCCATCGTGGCCAAGCTCGCGCCGCACCTGTTGTTCTAGCTCCGTGCACTGTCCGCAGAGGACGCCGAGAACGCCGAAATGGGGACTTTTTCACCCCCAAAAAAGAGGCTATCCCAGTGACCTCGGCGTTCGGCGGATGGGTGGTCCGGCGGTGACGTTCCGGGTCCCTGACGGCAAACCTTATGCCGTTCGGAGTCCCGGTAGCGGTTGCCGTATGCTTCCGCGCCTGGTGGCCGTGGCTGCACTCGCCCTGCTCCTGCTCGGCACCTCCAGCGGAGCCGACGTCGCGGGCGCGGCTGGCGGCCTGCCGGCGGACTCCGCGCTGCATGTCCTGATGGAGCCGGAGACGCACCGCCCGGCCCGCTTCCTCGGGGACGCCAGCGCCTCGTCCGACCCCTCCCTGCCGCCCACCATCCAGGACGGCATCGGGCCGGGCTCGGGGCTGCACCAGCGCGCCACAGCCGACGCCTCCGGCGGCTTCCTCTGCACCGCCGCGTTCCTGCTGCGCGACCCGGCCACCGCAACCTACTACCTCTCCACGGCGGGCCACTGCCTCGTGCGCGACGAGGCCGACCCGACCCCCTACACCGGCGCCGCCAACCCGGACAAGGTGGACCAGGAAGTGGACATCTGCGTCGCGGAGTGCATCGACAACGCCCTCGGCCAGGGCACCTACGTCAAGCTCGTCGCGGGCGACAGCTACGCCCCCGTCACCTACGCCGAGTCGGGCGGCCCCGGCCAGGACTTCGGCATCGTCGAGGTCCCCGCCGAGCACCACGGCCTGCTGCGCCCCGCGATGCCGCAGTTCGGCGGCCCCACCGGCTACGACCCCAGCGCGTTCGGCGACACGCTCGTCCACTACGGCCACGGCACCTACTGCTGCCCCTCGCCCGTGGGCGGCGTGGCGAGCCGCACCCCCGCCGACCAGGGCCGCACCGCCGTGTCGCTCGGCCCCTCCTCCATCTTCGGCGCCCCGGCGGGCACCAGCTTCTCCGCCATGGGCTCCTCGACGGGTGGCGACTCCGGCTCCGGCGTCGCCATCGGCACCCCCGACGCCGCGAACGCCCTGCGCGGCGGCGCCGCGGTCGGCGTGCTGACCCACGGCACCGTCGTGGAGGGCATCCCCTACTTCGAGGGCACCACCCTGGCGCACGGCCTCGACATGGTGCGCGCCGCCACCGGGCTGCAGCTCCAGCTCGTCCTGGAGGGCGACCCGCTCACCGCCATCCCGGTCCCGCCCACGCCGGGCCGCATCGCCATCCACTCGCCCCTCGCCGGCTCCACCGTGCGGCCGGGCGGCGACGGCACCGCCGCCATCGAGGGCAGCGCGGCCCTGGGCAACCAGACGCCGCCCGCCGACGCCCTGGTGCAGGTCGCCATCGACGACGCCGGCTTCGGGCTCGACAGCCGCGTCGCGGTCGCCGGCAACGCCACCTGGTCGGCGCAGTGGGACCTGCACGGCGTCTCCGGCTCCAGCTCGTCCACGCGCAAGTCGCCCGCGCCCGGCGCGGCGCTGCCCATCGTTGGCCTGCTGGCGCTCGCAGCACTCCTGCGCCGCCGCTGATGCGGAGAAGCCGCGCCGGAACGCGAGCTTGAAAACCCGCACGCTTTCGGCGCGCCCATGTATGCCTGCCCCAACTGCAACGCCATCGACAAGTTCATGGCGTTCAAGGACGGCGTCCTCATCCGCGTCCTCGAGGACCACGAGGACGTGGAGGGCCTGGAGAAGGTCAACGAGCTGCTCTGCATCGAGTGCAACCACTGGTTCCCCAACCCCACGAAGGGGGAGTCGGCCCACCGCCGCGTCCTCACGGGCGAGCTGGTGAGCATCACCGGCCTCACCACCCGCGGCACCATCAAGGTGGTCGCCACCGGCGTCAAGTTCCCCTTCCATTACGACACCTACGAGGAGGAGGCGGCGCGCGTGCTGGGCCGCCAGAAGCCGCAGTTCGTCGCCGACCTCTTCGAGTTCAGCCATCACCGCGACTGCACGCTCGGCCTGCGGGTCAAGGAGGAGGGCAACCCCAACACGTGGGTCTACCGCCTCGACAAGAAGCGGCTCCGGAAGGCGCTCGGGGCGAAGTAGCCATCACGGGCCGTTCTTGCTGAGGTTCGACACCAGCACGAACACGATGGCGGCCACAATGACCACCGCGACCACCACGAGGTAGATGCACAGCGCCACGATGCCGAGGATGCGGCCGGCCTGCGCCATGCCCGCGCCGTCGTAGCGGCCCGGGCTGGCCTTGATGGCGCGCAGGGCCGAGTTGCCCAGGTAGATGGCGATCCAGCCCGTCACGATGCCGACGTAGGGCAGGAAGGAGACGATGCCCAGGACGAGCGACGCGACGGCGCCGGGAGCGTTCTCCGCCGGCCTCGCATAGCCTGCCGCCTGGCCGGTGCCCCACTGGACCGCCTGCGGATTCTCGACGACGCCCGTGTTGCGGCACGCGGGGCACAGCAGCTCGCCGGAAGCCTGCTGGAGGGGCACCACCGCGGAGCGGCAGCGCGGGCAGATCATCCGCGGGTCGGCGGCCACGCGAGGGGACCCGGGGCGTCCCTCATGGCCTTGCCGGACCGGCATGGCTAAGGCCGCCGGGCCAGGTCGCCGACTATGCTGCACCCGGTGCTCGCCCTTGAGCCGCTGTTCGGCGTCGTGCCGTGGAGCGTCGTCGCCGTCCTCGTCGCCGTCGCGATTGGCCTGTTCCTCATCCGCGCCGCGTTCACCCTCATCAAGGTCCTCATCGTCGTCGCCATCGGCGTCGCCATCTACCTCGGCGTGAAGTTCCTGCTCGGGATGTAGCGGGCGGCCGCCCCGGCTACGGCAGGCCCGGTAGGTCCGGGACCTCGAGGCGCGCCAGGAACCCCCCCACCAGGGAGTCCGGCAGGAAGCGCACGCGCAGCGCCTTGCCGTCCCGCCGCACGGCGACCGCCTCCAGGACGAGGAGTTCCCCCACCGCCCGGCTCGCGACCATGGGCGCCACGTCGGCGAGGCGGGCCAGTTCGCGCACGCTTAGGGTCCGATTCGGGTTGCGGCGCAGCGCCTCCACGACGGCGCCGCGGCCCCGCCTGCCCAGGAAGGCGACGATGGGGTTGTCGTTCAGCACGGGGCCGCCAGGCGCCCCGGTTGTATCAATTTTGGGACAATGGCATGAAATAGAGGGGGCCTGTCGCGGCGCCCATGGCCCTCGCCCGCGCACGCGTCGCCGCCCGCCGCACCAAGGACCGCTGGAAGAGCAAGCAGTGGTTCAAGGTCGCCGCCCCCGCCGCCTTCAACAACGCCCAGATCGCCGAGACCCTCGCCGACGAGGCCGACAAGCTCCAGGGCCGCACCGTCGAGGTCCCCCTCAACGAGCTCACCGGCGACATGAAGCAGATGCACATCAAGCTCACCTTCCAGGTGGGCGAGGTCGTGGACAACCAGGCCCGGACGACCTTCGTCGGCCACACCATGACCTCGGACTACATCCGCCGCCTCACC
>JAIVGU010000337.1 GCA_020201445.1 Halobacteriales archaeon | reverse complement strand
GCCTCGAACCAGACATAGATGCGCTTGTCCTCGTAGCCCGGCAGCGGGATGGGGACGCCCCAGGTGAGGTCGCGGGTGATGGCGCGGTCCTGCAACCCCTCCTTGAGCCAGTTCTGCGTGAAGTTGATGGTGTTGGCGCGCCAGTGGCCCGCGGTCTTGGCGACGTACTGCTCCAGGGCGGGCTGGAGCTTGGAGAGCAGGAAGAAGAAGTGCTCCGTGTCGCGGAACGTGATGGGGTTGCCGGGGTTGAGCTTCGACTTGGGCTCCTTGAGGTCCTGCGGGTCCAGCGTCTTGCCGCAGCCGTCACATTGGTCGCCGCGCGCGTCGGCGCGGCCACAGTGGGGGCAGGTGCCCTCCACGTAGCGGTCGGGCAGGAAGCGCTTGGCGATGGCGTCGTAGGGCGCCTTCTGGGTGCGCGCCTCGACGTAGCCCATCTCCTTGGCCGCCAGGAAGATCTCCTGCACCGCCGCCTGGTGGTTCGCCGTCGTCGTGGTGGTGAACAGGTCGAAGCCGATGCCGAGGCGCTCCAGCGCGCGCCTGTGGTCGGCGTGGAAGTGCTCCACCACCTCGGCGGGGCTCTTGCCCTCCTTCTCCGCCTTGATCATGATGGGCGTGCCGTGGCAGTCGCTGCCCGACACCATCAGCACCGGGTGGCCCATCATCCGCATCGCGCGGCGGAAGATGTCCGGCGGCAGCAGCGAGCCCGCGACGTGGCCCAGGTGCAGCGGCCCGTTGGCGTAGGGCCACGCCACGCCGATGTAGACTGGGGGCTTGCCCGGGCTGGCCTTCTGCACGCTGCGGCGAACGGCTGACGGTTAAAACGGCTGGCGATGCCAAGGGGCGGCCAAGGACATGTTCGGCGGCGGGCCCGCACGCGCGAGCGTTGTCCCACAAGCCCCAACGCGCGCCGCCGCCATGCCCCGGCATGGAGTTCCAGACCGACGAGTGCATGTTCTGCCACTCCGCCCTCGAGATGGGCGAGGACCCCGAGAACCTGGTCTTCCTGCAGCACATGGTGGAGAGCGTTGACTGCAACCGCTCCTTCCAGACCTGGGTCGACAACATGCAGACGGACTACATCGGCTACTGATTCCTGGAAGTCCGAGCCAAGGCTATTCCAGTGAACGGAAGCCGGTCGGCCGTCCGGACCGACCAAGGCAACGCCTGCTGCGACGGCTTGCACTCCATAGGTCCCTGCGCGAAGGCTGGCAATGGACTGGAGTGGCCCAGCGTGGGCAATACGGATTTAGCAGAACCCCAACAATCTCTAGAATCTGTGTTCGCCTAAGCCTGCTCGCTCTCGCCTGAATCCTTGTCCGGCAAAGGAACCCGCTCCACTTCGAGCCGGTCCGCCGTCGGGTGGACCTCGCTGAGCCACGCCGTGCAGCCCAGGTCCTCCAGCACGCCCTCGTCGGCGGCCAGTTCCTCGGCAACCCAGGGCGCGGTCTCGATGCGGTCGCCCACCACGGCCACCCACTCCATCGGGACCTCGTAGTCGGCGCGCAGCCGCTCGGCGATGGCGCCCACCTCGGCGGGCTTGGTGGGCTTGAGGACGCCGTAGACGAGGGTGCCCTCCTCGGTCTGCTCCTCGAAGGGGCGCGCGGTGCGGCTGGCGCGGCGGCGGAAGCGCTGCATGAGCTGGATGGCGTCCTTGTAGGGGCTGGAGCAGAAGTGGACCGCGAACGGCGAGCGGGAGCCGGGGGCGCGGCGCGCCTTCCAGCCCTCCAGCACCTGCGCGGCGGTCTCGCGGCTGCCGGCGACGCGCTGCGACTCGTCGTCGGCGGGCTGGTAGCCGAAGCGCTTGAGGCTCGCGATGTTGGGGTCCGAGAACTCCAGTTCGTTCATGTTGAGGCCATTCGCGCCCGCCGCCTCCAGGTAGCTCGCCATGGCGAGGATGTCGTCGGCCTTGCCTGGGATGCAGGGAATCTCCACGGTTGTCGTGAGCCCGACCCGCAGCGCCTCCGCAATCGCGGGGTGGTGCCAGGAGGACTCCATGCGGGCGTAGTCGCGGCTGTCGGGGTGGAAGCGGATCTCGTCCAGCCCCGCCTCCTTGAGCTTCGCGACCCAGGAGAGGTCGAACGCGCAGCGCCGCCCGTGATGCCGGCGCCCTTCGCGCCGATGAGCTCGCACTCGTCGACGAGGTCGTCCCACTTGCCGGGGTGGATGGGCCGCTCGTTGGCGAACATCACGTCGCGGTACATCTTGTCCCGCGACACCGGGCAGTAGAAGCACTCCTTGTCGCAGAGACCCGTCACGAAGAGGACGAGCTTCGCGCCCTCGCGGCACTGGACGCAGCCCATCGGCAGGACCCCGAGGTGGCGGCTGCCGGCGTAGCGCTCGCCCGTCGGCACCTGCACCAGGTCCGGACCGCCGAGGGGGTGGGCCATGAGTTTCTTTCCAGTTAAAGCCCTAGATAAAACTGGTGCCAAGGCCAGCGATATCCTGTTGGTCCCTTTTTGCTCAAGTTCGGGCGTCCCGAGCCAATTTCAGTCCGAACGCAACCAAAAAGAAAAGGAATCCGAGGATTGCGACAAAGCCAGTGGGTGTTTTCTTTTCAATCCAGCCGAGCCATCGGATGATGCCACCCATGGTCCCAACGATGCCAGTGTAGATTGCTGCCCCAGTAACGAGCGCGGCCAGCAAGAAAGCAATCCCTAGAAAGATAATGGTCAGCCAAGCGGGGAAAAGAATGGCCTCACGCGCCCATGCTGCGATAGTGGCGACATGAAGGGGAGAAAACCAAACCACCATCGCCAGAATCCCCGCGCCGCTGGCCCACAGACCAATGAAAAAACTGGCAAACCAGCGCGAGTCATCCTTTTCTCCCTGGATGGGTTCCACGAACTCAATCGTCGGGTTCATTCGTTGGCGAGCAGGCTCAAGGTAGAGATCACGGAGCTTTCGGAAGTTCTCGATTTTCATTGCCTCAACGGCCAAAAGGAACGCGCCCACAACGTCGCAGAGGGCTGCTGCGACGGACACGATGTTCAACATCGGAGGCCGAAGGCTCGTTCTACAAAAAACCGATTCGATGTTGTCCAGGATTGTGGGCAGCAGGGTCCATCCGGCCGTCCGAGCGTTTTGGCT
>JAIVGU010000336.1 GCA_020201445.1 Halobacteriales archaeon | reverse complement strand
GAGCGGCACCCGTGGGAGCGGTGGCAACCATGTCGGCACCAGCGTTGAGGCGGTCGGCGTTGCCGACGGGGACGGTGGTCGTGTGGAAGTAGAGCGCCTGGCCGCCGGTCGGGCGGATGAGGCTGGCCGACTGCGTCCCGAAGCCGAGGAGGAGGGGCGACGCCGCGCTGCTGGAGCCTGCGCCGCCGCTGGGGGCGTCGCGGTTCACGGTGCCCGCCACGGTGACGTCGCCCGGCGTGATGGTGGCGCCGTCGGCGGGCGAGGTGATGGCGACCTTGGGGCCGCTGGTCTCGACGCCGGAGCCGTTGACGCAGTCGCTGCCGGACGCGTCGAACTGGGAGAGGAGGCTGCAGCCGGTGGTCTGGCGGATGACCGTGCCGATGTCGTGGGCGCTGGTGGCGACCGAGGAGCCGTCGGCGCACCCGTAGGCGGAGACGCAGCCGTCGGCGTAGCTGACGTAGAGGCGGCCGTCGGAGCCCAGGTCGAGGTCGTTGAAGTCGAGCAGGTTGCGGCAGACCTCGCTGCCGCCGCCGGGCCAGATGCCGCCGATCTGCACCGGGTCGCCGGAGGCGCGCTCGACCTTCCAGTGCGCGCCGGCGTCGAAGGTGCGGGCGACGTACATGTACCAGACGACGCGGCTGTCGCCGGTGCAGGTCCAGGCGTTGGTGCCGGTGGTGTCGGTGGTGCCAAGGAAGCTGACGGCGGCGCGGTCCCAGTCGCCGGATTCGACGTTGGCAAACTCGGCGCGGGTGATCTTCTCGCCGGCGGGGCCGGTGTAGGCGTCACTGATGCGGCCGGTGCCCTGCCAGGTCGCGCCGAAGTCGGGGGAGGCGGAGGCGTAGAGGCCGCCGTTGAGGCCGGCGGCGAAGTAGAGCCAGGAGTTGCCGGCCGGCTTGGGGGTGCGGCTCCAGGCGAGGCCGGGGTCGAAGTGGGCGGTCGGCGGGATGCCCGGGACGTCGATGGCGGACCAGGTGAGGCCGTTGTTCTTGCTCAGCTCGATGCCGGCGTTGTTGAGGCAGGCGCTGTGCGGGATGGCGGCGTAGCCCTCCGCGTTCGAGACCTTGACGTGGCCGAAGAGGCTGGCGCAGTTGAGCGGCTGGCCCGGCGGGGTGCTGGGCGACTGGGAGAGCCAGGTCAGGCCGCCGTCGTAGCTCTCGGTGCAGGCGTTGACGGTGGGGTACTGGCCGCAGTAGTAGACGATGTGCGGGTAGGCGGCGTCGAGCGGCACGGGGAGGTCGCGGGAGTAGGAGCCGGAGCCGATGGTCTGGTGGTCGTTGGCGCTGAGCTGGCAGATGGGGGTGGTGGTCCAGTGGTCGACCGGGTTGCCGGGCGGGACGGGAAGGGCGGCCTCGTCGCGGAACGCCATGTCGGTGGTGCAGGGGGCGGGCCACTCCATGTGGCCGGCCCAGGTGCGGCAGGTCTCCTCGTCGGTGAACAGGATGGGGTCGGCGAAGACGTGGTGCACCTCGGGGACGGTCTTGCGCGAGTAGTCGGTCCAGGCCACGGTGGGGGGCGAGGCGGCGTCGTCCCAGGTGGCGCGGCCGACGCCGGTGAGCGTCTTGAAGTAGAAGATGTCCTTGCCGGCGGGGTTGGCGGGGGAGGTCTTCCAGCACACGCCGCCGCTGGGCTCGGCGGAGCCGCCGACGAGGAGCGGGTTGCCCTCGTAGTCGGGGACGCGGTAGCCGTCCCAGTCCGCCTTGCCGGGGGAGCCGAAGCCGGTGCTGTTGCCGGTGACGTGCAGGATATCCGCGGGGGTGGCCTGGGCGGCGGGGAGGCCGCTCAGGACGGGGGACAGGGTGGCCAGGAGGAAGAGTCCGGCCAGGACGGGACTGACGACGCGCGGTTGCGACAAGGGATGCACCAAACCACCGCCGCGGGCTTTCGGGCCGCGGAGATGCGCGCGCATTGCGGCTGCGGCTGAAAAGCCCTTGCCCGTCCTTTAGCTGCCTTGTTCCCACTTGGGCCCCTCCTGGCCAGTGTTGGTAGGGTCGGCTCGCCCGCAGGATGGACTAGCGCTTGGTGACCGTGATGTGCACGGCCTGGAAATCCTCCAAGGAGCCATCCCTGGCATGGAACGTCACGGTGTAGTCGCCCGCCTGCGCCTTGGCCGGCGTCCAGGAGAACGCCCCTGTGACCCCATTGAAGGTGGCCCCCGTCGGCAGGGTGTCGGCGGCGTAGGTCACAAGGTCGCTGTCGGGGTCGGTGGCGTGGACCGTGAACGCCAGAGTCGTGCGCGCCTTCACCGTCGCATCGGGGATGGGGTCGAGCACCGGGGCGCGGTTGACGTTGGCCACGGTGACGGCGACGGTGGCCTGGGCGGTCC
>JAIVGU010000019.1 GCA_020201445.1 Halobacteriales archaeon | reverse complement strand
CCCTTGACCGCGGCCTCCTCGACACGCAGGCGACTCTCGGGGAAATCGCCGAAGTGCAGCTTCTCCGCCTCCGCCTGCGCCGTGGCGCCATCGGCTGCCGCAAGAACGGTCACCAGGTATTCCCGGCCGTGCACCGTCTGGTACACCTTCCACAAGGATGAGCCGAATCCCGCGGCAGTCGAGCCAGGCTTCAACGCCTGCCCTGGTGCGCGGGTCTTCCTTTAGGCCTTCGGGGCAGGGAGTCGAAACCATTTGAACCGCTTGCAGGAGCCGCGCATCCAGGTCTAGCAGGCGTGCCGGCGACCGGCTCTTCGGCTACGGCGGGAGGCGCCAAGTCTTCTCCTGCACGCATCGCGGGCCCAATGCTTGGGGGCGGGGGAAGAAGTCTTTATCCCTTCCTCTCGGTGGAAGCGGCGTGGCCGGAGGGGTGCTGTGGGCCGAGGACAACATGGCCGACCAGATTCTCATCCACGCGGCGCTCGAGGAGATGGCCGCGGCGCCCGTCGTCCACTTCGCCCGCGACGGCCTGCACCTCCTCGACCTCCTGCAGGCGCAGCGGCCGGACCACGTCGTGCTCGACCTGAAGATGCCGCGCCTGGGCGGCATCGAGACCCTCCGCCGCATCCGCGCCAACCCCGCGTGGCGTGACCTGCCGGTGAGCATCTTCAGCGCCGGCGACCAGCCCGAGGAGACCGCCGCCTGCCAGGCCCTGGGCGCGCGGGTGGTGGTGCAGAAGCCGGTCGACTTCCGGCTCTTCACGGAGGCGGTGCGCCGGCTCGTGCAAACCCGTTAGCTTTCGGAGCCGCAGGCATCCGACACTGCACGGTCGCCAGGGCTTTAACGTCCACCCGGGGTTGCGCCCCACCCATGTCCGCACGACCCCTCCTCGCCAGCTTGGCGGTCGCGGCGCTCCTGGCGGTGCCCGGCAGCGCCAGCACCGTGGAGGAGGCGACCGCGCACGAGGTTGCCTACCAGTTCGACGGCAACACCCACCACGACGCGCCCGACACCTGCGAGGCCGCCGTGCCGGAGTGGAGCCTCCCCCTCGACGACACCACCGACGGCATCCTGGTGGCGCCCGACGACGGCGCCGACGCCTTCGTCCTGAACGTGACTCCCGAGCGCGTCGGCACCCGCCTCGAGGTCCGCCTCGCCACGCCGCAGGGCACCCCCGGCCTCAATTTCACCCTCTACCCGCCCGGCTGCAAGGGCACCATCCTCGACCCCTTCAACCAGCCCGCCCACGCGCCGTCGCCCCCCGCGCCGGGTCCCAGCGAGCGGCAGGCGGGGATCGAGAACCTCAACGGGACCTGGACCTGCAACGACGCGCAGTGGCTCTTCGTCGTCAACCAGCTGCGGTACCTCGCGCCGCCAGCCACCATCCACGTGGCGTGGACCGACGGCACCGAGCGCGACGTCCCGCTGCTGGACGCCAACGACGGCACGGCCCGATACGCAGCGCCGGACCACCTCGCTGTCACCGTCAAGGGCGCCTGGGCCAACCTCCCGGCGGCTTGGCACGGCAACTTCCGCATCGGCGCCGGCCCCTGCGACGCGCGCGACGGCGGCGCCATCTACGGCGAGCCCCCCGTGGCCGGGCTCGGCGTCCTCGCCTTCACTCCCATCCGCGCCGGCCCACACGTCGTCTACGTCGTGTACGCGACCCCGGCGGGCTCGCCACCGCCCATCCCCGCGCCCATCACGGTGGACGTCGGCCCCTACCTTCCCTTCGAGCCCAGCGACCTCGTCATGGACCCCAACGGCACCCTGGACCGCTTCCTCGCCAACCCAGTGCCGCACCTGCCGGGGCTCGCGGTTCCCGCCACGTGCCACTTCTGCGTCCGGCAGGCCGAAGACGTCGTCACGACGCTCAGCTACCGCCTCGCGACCGGGGCCGCCCTGCGCGCGGTGGGATAGCCGTGGCCGTGCCCCTGGAGCGGACTCTGCTGCTGCTCAGCGGCGCCGCCCAGCTCTGCGTGGCGGGCGCCATCCTGTCGGTCGCGCCTGGCCGCGCCCGCCACCGCGCCTTCGCCGCCCTGCTCGGGCTGCGCGGGGTGGCGGTCCTGCTGCCGCAAGCCTCCAGCAATCCCGCATGGGCCGTGGCCGCGCTCAACGCGCAGCCATACTTCCTGCTGGCGAGCTTCCCGCTTGCCATCTACTGCCTGCTCGCCCCCTACCCTGGCCCCGCGCCCCGCCGCGCCGGCGCCTGGACTGTGGCCGCGGCAGCCGCCCTCGCCCTCGCCTACGGCCTCGACCACGCGCTCTTCCACACCCTGGCCCCGGGGGCGCCCGTCAACCCTGCCCTGCGCGCGACCGCCACCCTCCAGTACGTCCGCTTCGGGCCGCTGGCCGTGCTGGGCGCCGCGTCGGCCCCGCTGCTGGCCTGCGTGGGCCTGCGCCACGCCCAACTCTACCGCGAGGACCCGGCCCACCCGCGCGCGGCGCTCCTGGTCGCGGGCGGCTTCACCCTCACGGCGCTCTTCGACAGCGCCAGCCGCCTCGCCGCCCTCACCAACCTGCTCGACGCGCCGCACGGCTACCCCTGGTGGCCCTGGGGCTGGGCGGTCCCCGTGCTGCCCACCCTGGCCCTGCTGCCGGCCATCCTCGCCCTCGGCACCCTCCTCGCCAACCGCGCCCTGGAGTCCCGCCCCGCCCACGCCCTCGAGCTGAAGGTGGCCCTGCTGGGCGTCCTCGCCTTCTTCTCCGGTTTCCTGCGCCTGCTGCTGCCGGACAACGCCGACCCCGGCAGCGGCGCCCTCGTGCTGGCCCTCGCGGGGGCGTGGCGCCTCACCCTGCCCGCCCTGGTGGGCTGGGCGTTCCTGCGCGAGGCCGCCGACCTGCCCTGGCCGCAGGCGACGCTCGCGTGGGGTGGGGTGGTCGCCCTGCCCATCCTCGCCGCCCTGGCCGGCGGCGAGGCGGCGGGCCGCCTGCCCGACCCCGGCCCCCTGCTGGTCGGCGTGGCCGTGGCGACGCTGGCCTCGTTGGCCACGCGCCCCGTCCTGCACGCTGGCCGCGCTGCGGCGACCCGCCTGCTCGCGCCCGGCCCCGGCCTCCCTGGGCCCTAGGAACGTTCGAGCGCCTTTTACGGCATCAATCCATGGTCCACCGGTCGCGTATGCCCGCCGAAGTCCCCGGAGCATGGTCTCGCCTGCGCGGCCTGCTCCCCGAGGGTCTCGAACTGCCCCAGGCCGCATGGAGCGCTCGCCACCGCGCCATCCTGTGGGTCCTGGCCGGGCATGTGGCGCTGCTACCCGTGCTGGGCTGGTACCGCGGCTGGGGGCCCGCCTTCACCCTCGGCGAGGGCCTGCCGGTCGCCGGGCTGGCTGCCGCCGCGGCCTGGCCCCGGCTCGGGTGGCGCCTGCGCTCCTGCCTCGCGGCGCTCGGCCTGCTCGCCAGCTCCACCATCCTCGTGCAGTTCTCGGGCGGCTACATCGAGGCGCACTTCCACTACTTCGTCGTGGTCGCGGTGGTCGCGCTCTACCAGGACTACGCGCCGTTCATCCTCGCCATCGCCTACGTCGCCCTCGGCCACGGCGTGGTGGGCGCCCTCGCGCCGCAGTGGGTGTACAACCACGCCGACGCCGTCGCGCGGCCCTGGAAGTGGGCCCTGGTCGACGCCGTCGCCCTGCTCGCCGAGTCGGTGGCCCTGTTGGGCTTCTGGGCCAGCGACGAGCAGGCGCGCGCCCGCAGCGACCTCGTCCTCGACTCCGCCGGCGAGGGGGTCCTCGGCCTCGACCCCGGCGGGCGCGTCACGTTCGCCAACCGCGCCGCCGAGCGCATCCTCCGGCAGCCGGTGGGCCGGCTCATCGGCGGCGACGTGCGCGCCCTCGTGCCGGGCGTGGCTGCGGCGCTGGACGGCGCGAGCGGTTCCGGGCCGGCGGCCGACGCGGGCCTGCCCATCGAGTGGAGCCTCACGCCCGCGGTGCAGGGCGGCAGGCGGCTGGGCTCGGTCCTGGTGGTGCGCGACGTGGCCGCGCGCCGGCAGCTGGAGCGCCAACTGGAGGCGCGCACGCAGCAGCAGGCCTGCCTGGCGCGCCTCGGGCAGGCCGCCCTCGACGGCCGCGACCTCGACGGGTTGCTGGCCGAGGCGGTGCGCGAGGCCGTCACCACGCTGTCCGCCCACCTCGGCGCCGTCCTGGAGGTGGCGCCCGGGGGGACGCACCTGGTGCTGCGCAGCGGCGTGGGGTGGGGCGCGGGCGTCGCCGGGGTGCGCTTTCCCCGCAGGCCGGGCGCACCGTCCGACCCCCTGGGCGGCGAGCTGGCGCCCCTGCTTGCGCGGCACGGCGTGGCGGCGAGCGCCAGCGCCGCCATCCCGGGTGCGGACGGGCCGTGGGGCATCCTCGTCGTGCACGCGCGCTCGCCGCGCGCGTTCCCCCCGGATGACACCAGCTTCCTGCAGGCGGTGGCCAACCTGCTGGCCAGCGCCATCGAGCGCGAGCGCACGGCCGCCGAGCTGCGGCAGCACCGCACGAACCTGGCGGAGATGGTGGAGCGCCGCACCGCGCAGCTGACCGAGGCCAACCGCGAGCTGGAGGCCTTCAGCTACACCGTCAGCCGCGACCTGCGCTCCCCCCTGCGCGCCATTGACGGCTTCAGCCGCATCCTGCTCGCCCGCCACGGCGACGACCTGCCGCCGGAGTCGCGCGCCCTGCTCGGGAGGCTGAGCGACGGCGCCGTCCATATGGGCAGCCTCATCGAGAGCGTGCTGGCGCTCTCGCGCCTGAGCCGCGTCGAGCCGGCCAGCACGCCCCTCGACCTCAGCGCCCTGGCCCAGCAGGTGCTGCGTGAGCTGGAGGCCAAGGCGCCGCACCGCCGCGTGGCGTGGAGCGTCGAGCCGGGCCTGCAGGCGCACGGCGACCCGGGCCTCGTCCGCATGGCCCTGGAGAACCTGCTGGCCAACGCCTGGAAGTTCACCGGCCGCACCGCCACCCCCACCATCCGGGTTGGCCGGGTCGGGGGGGCGGTGCCGGCCACCTTCTTCGTGGAGGACAACGGCGCCGGCTTCGAGATGGCCAACGCCCGGGAGCTGTTCCAGCCCTTCCATCGCCTGCACACGCCCGAGGAGTTCGAGGGCACCGGCATCGGGCTGGCCACCGTCAGCCGCATCGTGCGCCGCCACGGCGGCCGCGTCTGGGCCGAAAGCGCCCCGGGGCGGGGCGCCCGCTTCTTCTTCACCCTCGCGCCCGCTCCGCCCACGGCGGGCCCCCCGGTGGGCGAGGCCATCGCGGTCGCGGTGGCCACCTGAGCGACCCCGCCCCCTGGTCATCCCCTGGAACGAGGGCCCGCCGGGGCCCTGTTGCACAACAGGCAGGCGTTTCAGGGGGAGAATCGCTGGGGGTCGTGGCGAGGACCATGGTGGGGCCTGCACTGGATTGGAGACGGGTGTTCCTTGCAGCACCGACCTCGCTGGTGGTCCTCGAGGCGGGGACCGGGGGGCGCATCCTGGAGGCCAACGCCGCGTTCTCGGCGTGGGTCCAGGCGACCGGGGAACTGGCCGGGCGCCGCGTCACGGAACTGGGCTTGGAGGTGGGGGTCGCGGACTTCGAGCGGCTGCGCCAGGAGGTCGCCAGCACCCAGACCTTGCGGGACGCGCGCATCAGGGCCCGCCGCGCGGGGGAGGAACTGGACCTCTTCGTCAGCCTGGCGCGCGTGGACATCGCAGGCAGGGCGTGCCACGTCGTGTCGGTGGTGGACGCTTCGCCGCGGGCGCGCGCGGAGGACGAGTTGCGGCGCACCCAGGAGCGCTACCAGGCCATGGTGGAGCACGTCCAGGACTACGCCATCTTCCTCCTGGACCCCAGCGGGCACGTGCAGACCTGGAATCCCGGCGCCGAGCGCATCAAGGGCTACCGGGCCTCGGAGATTCTGGGGCACAGCTTCGAGGAGTTCTACCCGCCCGAGGACCGCGCCTCCGGATTGCCGCAGCGCCTCCTGGCCCAGGCGCGCGAGCGGGGCGTGGTCGAGCACGAGGGCTGGCGGGTGCGCAAGGACGGCACCCGCTTCTGGGCCAACGTCGTCATCACGGCCCTGCGCAACTCGAAGGGGGAGTTGGAGGGGTTCATCAAGATCACGCGCGACCTGACGGAGCGCCGCCAGCGCGAGGAGGCCGACCGCCTCGCCTACCAGCGGCTCCTGGAGGTGCGCAGCCTGGAGGAGGTCAACCACCTCAAGGGCACGTTCCTGAACCTGTGCGCGCACGAGCTCATCACACCCATGACGCCCCTGAACGTCATGGTCCACTCCATCGCCCGGCGCGTCCAGGACCCCGAGCTGCAGCGCAAGCTCGCCATCGTCCAGCGCAACCTCGACCGGCTGCACCGCCTCCTGGGCGACGTCCTGGACGCGAGCCGCCTCGACGCCCGCAAGCTCAACCTGCGCCGCCAGGACGTCGAGGTCGCGCAGCTCGTCCGCCACGCCGTCGAGCTGCGCGAGGCGCAGGCCGAGCAGAAGGGGGTCAAGCTGGCGTGCACGGTCGCGCCGGAGGCCGCCGTGGTGGACGGCGACGAGGACCGCCTGACGCAGGTGGTGGACAACCTACTCAGCAACGCCCTCAAGTTCACGCCGCCCGGCGGCAGCATCCAGCTCCACCTGGCGCGGGAGGACGGCCTGGTGCGGCTCTCCGTCTCCGACACGGGGCCCGGCATGGAGCCGGAGTTCCTCCGTCGCGTCTTCGAGCCGTTCAGCCGCAGCCAGCAGCACGAGACCCAGGTGGAGCCCGGCACCGGGCTGGGCCTCTACATCAGCAAGGGCATCGTCGAGCTGCACGGCGGCGGCATCCGGGCCGAGAGCGGTGGCCGCGGCCAGGGGACGCGCATGGTGGTGGAACTGCCCCTCAACCCAGCACGTCACGCACCTGCCGCACCAGCTCCTCTGGCGTGAGGACCTTGCTGAGAAACTTGCGGACCCCCACCACGCGCCGCGCCCGGTCCTCGACTTGGGCGTCCGAGTACGCCGTTACCATCACCATGGGCGTCTTGCCCGCAATCGCCTTGGCCGCCTGCAGGAAATCCAGGCCGTTCATCCCTGGCATGCGGTAGTCCGACAAGATCAGGTCGACGTGGTTGCGGCGCAGCACCTCCAGTGCCTCCGCTCCGGACAACGCGGTGAGGACCCGGGCGCCCACATCCTCCGTCAGCAGCACCGCGTAGGAATCCAACAGGTCCGGCTCGTCATCGACCACGAGGATCACGGGATGCCGCCGTCGGCTTCGGGCATCCTGCTCCAGGCTCACCAACACGTAGCCCCGAAGGCGGTTTCTTTAGATATGTTTCACAGCCGGGTGCGTTTCGGCGGTGGGGGCTTGGGATGCCGCAGGCGGGCGAGGCTGCTGCCGTAGGTGAGGCAGGCAAGGCAAGCGCGGTCTCAGGAGGGCCGCGGCGCGCGCCCCGCCAGCCAGTCGTGGAGGGCGTCCTCCGTGTAGCCGAAGGGGGCGAGGAGGGTCTCGACGTTGCGGGCCAAGAGGCGGAGGTAGGCGTCGACGTGGTATCCCTGCGCGCCGCCCGCGAACCACCCAGTGCCCTGGTCGAGCAGCTCGACCGGCTGCGCGCGGCCCATCCACGGCCCCTCGCGGCGGGCAATCACGTAGCGCACCCGCTCGCCGGGCTTGCGCTCCGTGCCCGCGTCGCGCAGGCGCTTGAGTGCCGCCTTCGTGCCGGTGTCCGCGGCATACTCCTCCACGCTCATCGTCGCCTGTGCTGCCACGCCGAGGCTCGCCGCCGGCACCCGCCGCTCCCGCAGTTCGGTGGCGGCCTGCTTGGCCACCCGTAGCGCGAGCGGGATGCGGGCGAGGAAGCCGGCGGGGCCGTCGGCTTCGCGGAGGACGTCGAGCATCCGCTCCTGCACCTCGTAGAGGAACGGCGGCGTGCTGTGGCGCTGCACCTCGATGCCCCGGACCTTGAGGCCGCCGTCGCTGAACTTGCCGTAGTACCGGTTCGGCACCCCGACGGGACTCGTGGTTGAGTGGAGCTTGCTGGGCAACAGGACGAGCCACTTGTAGATGCCCTCGACGTCCATCGGCACCCCGACCTCGTCGGTGACGCGGCGCGCGTAGCGCAAGACCTCCTCGCGCGTGAGGCCAGGCTTGTGGAGGAACACGCAGTCGGTGAGGGCGTGCACCATGCGCAGGCCGTCCTCCTGCGCGAGTTGGCGGGCGCGCGTCATGCCGTCGCGGCCATAGCACTGGATGGCTTGGTGGACCTCGGCGCATCCGAAGCGCGCGTTGCGGTAGCGGAAGTACCCGAAGCACACGACGCCGAGGGCCTTGTGCTCGGACTTGACGGCGCGCGCCCGCGCCACCATCACCGGGCCCACGCCGCCGGTCGACTTGGCCTTGCGGAGGATGGCCTTGGCCCAGCGGCGGTGCGGCCACAACCGGCGCAGGATCTCCGATTGGTGGCCCTGCTCCTTCTCGCAGACGTGGTAGCCCAGCTCGGGGATGAGGGGGCCATCGGGGCAGCAGGTGCAGTTGAGGGTGTCCGAGCTGAGGT
>JAIVGU010000018.1 GCA_020201445.1 Halobacteriales archaeon | reverse complement strand
TCGCCAAGGCGCCTGTGCAGGCGTTCGTGGAGTCGCTCGGCGCCAAGGTCACGCTGCGCACGAAGGACGGCCGGCCGGTCGTCACCGACAACGGCAACGTCCTCCTGGATGCCAAGTGGGATGCCATCGCCGACCCGGAGGCGCTGGAGGTCGCGCTGGAGACCTTCCCCGGCGTCGTCACTTGCGGCCTCTTCCTGGGGTTGTGCCACGCGGCCTACGTCGCGGGGGAGGATGGCGTGCGCGTGCTGGCGCGCTGACGCCAGAACTGAACAAGGAAGCCTTTGCCACTCGGTTCCGCTCGTCCACAAGAAGCCAACAAAAATAGAGGGAAGGAAGGAAAAGATGCCGGCGGGCCTCGCTCCGGCCGACGCGGAGCGGCGGCGAGAGACCCTCGCTACGCTCGGCTCTCTCGCCTTACATCTTGGTGATCATGCGGCGGTCCATCGCCGTGAGGTAGCTCACGTCGCTGCCGGCCACCAGGTCCTCGGCGAACTCCTCGGGCACCTGGATGTCGAAGGTCTCGAAGGACTCCTTGTCCATCAGTTGTGCGGTGCCGCCGTGGAAGGAGAGGAGTTGCGCCTGGCGGCGGTCGACGATGGGGATCCAGACCTTGTCGGAGACGGTGCCGAGCAGGGTGCGCTTGGCGCCGGTGAAGATGCTGCGGGCCTCGATGCGGGCCTTGGCCGCGCCGTGCTTGCCGGGCTTGGACTTCTCGATGGAGTCGATCTTGCACGGCTCGTCGTCGATCAGGACGAAGCGCCCTTCCTTCAGCTCACGGATCTCCGCCTGTTCCTTCATGGCACGACCTGGGCACGGGCACGGAGAGGGGTTGATAAACCGTTTCGGGACCGCGGGGCCGGCCGGCGCGGCGACGGAACCGCTTTGCCCAAACCGCGGAAACATCTCCGAACAAGGGGTTCGCGCCCTTCGCGGTCCGGCGGGAGGGGCGGCGACTGAAACGGTCAAATGCGCCCCCCGCGCATCGTGCCTGCCCATGCCCGACGACGACGCTGCCTCCCCGCCGTCGGACGGGCTGCGCCGGGAGCTGAACCTCTGGGGCGCGGTGTCGATGATTGTCGGCATCGTCATCGGCTCGGGCATCTTCCTCGGCGTCAACCGCGTCGCCGCCGGCGCCGGCAGCCCCTGGCTGGTCGTGGCGGTGTGGGTGCTGGGCGGCGCGCTGACGCTGATGGGCGCCCTGACCTACGCCGAGCTGGGCGCGCTGTTCCCCAAGGCGGGCGGCGAGTACGTCTTCCTCAAGGAGGGCCTCGGCTCGCTGGCGGCGTTCCTGTCGGGGTGGACGGCGTTCACCATCAACCTCGCCGGCTCCGCCGCCGCCCTCGCCGTGGTCTTCGCGGCGCAGCTCGACGCCCTCAAGCCCGCCGGCTTCGCGCGCATCGTCCTGGTGGACTGGGGCTGGCTGCGCATCGACGGCATCAAGCTCACGGCGGCGTGCCTCATCCTGTTCCTGGCCATCCTCAACTGGTTCGGCATCCGCTTCGGCGGCGACGTGCAGAAGGCGCTGACGCTGCTCAAGTACAGCCTCATCGTGCTGCTGGCGGGCGCGGCGCTGTTCTTCTTCGGCACCCCCGCCACGCCCCACGCCGGCCTGTTCGAGGACGTGGTCTACACCTACCACGCAGGCGGCGGGGCGACGGGCCCCCCCGTCACGCACACCGGCTTCGACCTCGGAGCGTTCCTCGGCCTCGCCATGGTGGCCGCCCTCTTCGCTTACGACGGCTGGACCAACGTGGTGCGCGTCGGCTCGGAGCTGCGCGACCCCGGCCGCAACCTGCCCAAGGCCATGCTCATCGGCCTCGGCTCCATCATGCTCCTCTACGTTCTGGTGAGCTTCGGCTACATGAACGTCCTGGGCTTCGCCGGCTTCGCGCAGTCGCCCAAGACCGTCGCCTCCGACGCGGCGGGCATCCTGTTCGGCGACGCCGGCCAGCGCATCGTCGCCGCGATGATCCTGGTCTCCGTCTTCGGCAGCCTCAACGGCATCACCATCTCGGGGCCCCGCGTCTACTACGCCATGGCGCGCGACCGCCTGTTCCCGCGCCTCTTCGACCAGGTGAACCGCCACCACGTCCCCAGCCGCGCCATCTGGGCCCAGGCTGCGCTCAGCGTCGTCTTCCTGTTCTTCTTCGACTTCGAGCAGCTCACCGACAACGTGGTGTTCATCTCGTTCCTGTTCTACGCCCTCGCTGCGGTGGGCCTGCTGGTGCTGCGCCGCACCCACCCCGAGATGCCGCGCCCCTACAAGGTGCCCGGCTACCCCGCGGTGCCGCTGCTGTTCATCGCCGTGAGCCTCGCCTTCGTCGGCTACCTCGCGTGGCAGCAGGCGGCCGACCTCTCGGCGAGCAACTTCAGCCGCCTCGCCGGGCTGCTCGTGGTGCTGGTGGGCATCCCGGTCTACGCCTTCTTCCGGGCGCGGCTGGTGCGCGAGGCCAGGCTCCACGGGACGCCGCTGCCGGAGCCGATGTTCGGTCCCGACCGGCGCCTGTGACGACCAAGCCACGGATTGCACGGATTCCACGGAACGAATCCGCGCCATCCGCGAAATCCGCGGTTCGGTTGGTGCAGATTCGGCCCCACGAAAACCGCGGATGACGCGGATTTCGCGGAAGGTTCGAATCCGTGTCATCCATGCAATCCGTGGTTCAGGTGGGCGTGCGCAGCCGGGCCAGCGCCAGAGTCAGCTTGGCGCACTCCCACGGCGCGGCCTCCACGGCGGTGCGGTCGCGGGTCGCGCTCTCCTCCAGCGCCTGCGTGACGACCTGCGGCGGCACCTGCAGCGCCGCGGCGAGCGAGGCGAGGCTGTGGCGGAACGTCTTGCGCTTGGCCTCCCAAGCGGCGTCGAGCACGGTGTCCAGCAGGTCCCAGTCCAGCGGCGGCGGCGCCTTGGGCGTGACCTGCACCACGACGGAGGCGACGTTGGGCGGCGGGTCGAAGTCGCTGCGTTTGAGCGGGAACAGCAGCCTCGACTTGGCGCGCAGGCCCATCTGGATGGTCAGCTTGCCGTAGGCGTCGCCGCCGGGCTCCGCCGTCAGCCGCTGCGCCAGCTCGTCCGGCATCACCAGGACGGCGCGCCCGAAGCCGTGCTCCAGCAGCCGCCGCAGCAGCGCGGGCAGGATGCGGTAGGGCGGGTTGGCGACCACGGCGTCGATGCGCCCCGGCAGCTTGACCCGCAGCGCGTCGCCCTGCACGACGGCGGTGCCGGGCCACTCCATCTGGCGCAGCGCCTCCACCAGGTCGTGCTCCCGCTCGACCGCCAAGACGGTGCCGCCAGGCTGCACGGCCGCCGCGACGCGCCGCGTGATGGAGCCACCGCCCGCGCCCACATCCAGCACCGACTCGCCGGCCTTGAGCCCGGCCGCCGCGACGACGCGGTCCAGGGCAGCCTTCGAGGTGAGGAAGTGGGCGCCCTTGCTGCGGGTCTCGGGGTCGGTGCGCCGCACAGGACGGGGAGCCACGCTACGCGTAAAGCCACCGCCTAACGCCGGACCGCGGAGGTCGCGGACCCGCGGAAGCGATGGTCTCCGCGAACTCCGCGGCCTCCGCGGTTTGTGGGAAGAAGGCGAACTACTGGGCGTCCCAGGTCCGCTGCTTTCTCCCCAACCCGCGCCACATCACCGCAAGCCACGCCGCGAGCGTGAACGCCATGAGCCACGGGCTGCCGGAGTGCAGGAGCGCGTCCGACGCCGACGGCAGGGGCGGGGGGTGCGCCGCGTCGTGCAGGAACGGCGCCGGGTGCAGGTGCGGGCCCCAGTAGTCCAGCAGCAGGTTCAGCGCGTTCCAGCCCAGGATGCCGACGGCCGCCGCCCACGCCCACGCGTCGCGGCGCAGGTCGCGCACCAGCAGCAGCGCCTCCAGCGGCATCCCCAGGTGGCTCACGAAGAGGACCGGGTTGGCGTTGCCGTGCGCCACCGAGCCCCAGGCGAAGGTGCCCATGCGCTCGGGGTAGGCGAGGAACAGGAACGTCGTCCACAGCCCGACGTAGACCATCGCCGTGAACGCCACCGCGTCCAGGAGCTTGCTGCGCCGCCGGCCGAACGCGTAGAATAGCAGGCTCGCTGACATCAGCACGACCGCCGTGGGGCTGTCCGCGATGAACGGCCACCAGCCGTAGGAGCGGAAGTGGGACGAAGACGGGTCGAACTGCCCGACGTCGTAGTAGTAATAGTAGCCGAAGCCGATGCCGATGAGGTTGGGCACCATCAGCGCCAGCGCCCACGCCCGGTTGGCCTTGAAGCGGTGGAAGAACTCCCAGGCCCGGTCCCACTCCACGCCGGCACGAGGGGGGCGCCGGGGAAAACGGTTGCCGGGGCGCAGCGGTGCCAGGCCACCCTGCCCGCGCGGGCAACGTTTCATGGCGCCACCCGCTCCCTCCGCCGGTGGGAGCGCCCGCGCACCGCATCGTCCTGCTGCGCCACGCCGAGGCCGAGGGCGCCGCCGCCTCCGACCGCGCCCGCGTCCTCACCGCGAAGGGGGAGGGGCAGGCCCGCCGCATCGGCCTCGCGCTGCACGGCCAGGGCCTCGCGCCCGGCGCCGTCGTCTGCAGCCCGGCAGCACGCGCCCTCCAGACCGCCAGGCTGGCCGCCGCGGCCGCCCAGAGCCGTGTCGCCATCGAGCAGGACGAGACCCTCCACGAGGCCGGGCCCGAGGAGGTTCTGGCCTGTCTCGGGCGCCACCCGCAAGCCATCGTCTGGGTGGTCGGGCACAACCCCAGCCTCCAGGCGACCGCCCGCCTCCTCGGCGGCCTCCCCGGCGCCTGGCACCTCGACAAGGGGTGCGCCGCCGTCCTCGACACGGACAGGTGGCCGCCGGACCCGGATGCCACGCGGCTCCACAGGCTGCTGGCGCCGGGCCACGGCAACTGACCCATGGGCGAAGACACGGCGCCGGCTGCCGGATACGCAAAGGGACCAAACGAGCGCAGCGAGTTTGGTCCCGACCGGAATCCGGCAGGCGTAGCCACGAATGAAGTGAGTAGCGCCGACTGCCGGATTCGAACCAGCGACCCTCAGATTAACAGTCTGATGCTCCACCAGCTAAGCTAAGTCGGCATGGGCAACCAAGGCTGCCCGTCGCGGCCGACTTGGGGGCACCGGATAAACCCTATGATGGGCGGGCCGCTTCCCAGCAACGTGGCCGCGCCCCGCTTAGGCTGAACCCGCCACGCGTTTCCTGTGGGGGTAGCCAAGCGGCCAACGGCGCCCGACTTAAGATCGGCTCCCTAGCGGTTCCCCGGTTCAAATCCGGGCCCCCACACTCGCTGCGCCCTTGCGGTGCCCCGGAAAGAAGCCGGCGCGCCCGCTGGCGCGCCGTCCCAAATCCGGGCCCCCACACCCGACCCGCCTCGCAGGTGCGGGGCTTACGTCATCTCGCCGTGCTGGCGGCCCCAGCCGGCGACCATGATCATGATGCCGAACAGGAGGAAGCCGAGCCCCTCGAAGAGGAAGAGCCAGCCGGTGGTGACGGCGTCGGTGTTGCCCTTGTCGGGGCTGAAGCCGTCGCTGAGGAAGTGGGTGTGGCCCATGGTGGCGAGGGCGGCGCCGAGGAGGGCGATGAGGATGCCGAGGCCGATGAAGATCTCGCCGAACTTGCCGGTCTGGCCGATGCCTTCCTGCAGGCCGTGGAGGCTGTGCGGGGCGGACACACCTGTTGTACGGTGCGCGGAAGCATAAGCGTGACCATCGCCTCGTCCGTGCGGGCCGCGCGTGGGCCGCGCGTGGGCCGTGCGTGGCCCGCGAAGGACGCGAATCCTGGAGGAAAACGGTGCTTCATGGCGTTCGCGCCTTTCGCGGTGGAGGGCGGCCAATCAACGGAACCGGCGGACCCAGCGCTTGCCGTCCTGCTTGAACCCGGCGGCGGCGAAGAGGCGGGAGTGGCCGCGGTGTCGGGAGCTGATGCCCATCGTGTCCCAGGGGTAGCCCTCGACCACCTTGGCGCCGTGGGCCTTGGCGTAGGCGACCCCGCCCTTCAGCAGCCGCAGCGGGACGTCGCCGCCGCGCTCGCCGCGGGGGACGAAGAAGCACAGGACCGCCCACGTCGGCTTCTCCTCGACGGCGGGCATGGTGCGGGAGCGCTCCAGCCTGGCGTAGGTCTCGCGCGGGGCGATGGAGCACCACCCCACGGGCGCGCCGCCGCGGTAGGCGAGGACGCCGACGGGAGTCCCTTCCTTGATGCACCCCTCCATCGCCTCCTTCTTCCCGGCCTTGCCCATGGTGTGCGCGTCGGCGAAGCGGTAGGGCGTGCACCAGCAGTAGTGCGGGCTGCCCTTGGCGCTGAAGAGGCGCTCGAGGTCGGGCCAGCGCTCGGGCGTCACCGGGTGGACAGCGAGGCGGCCCGGCATGGGCTCAGCGGCCGGTGAAGGCGGGGGCGCGGCGCTCGACGAAGGCGTCGAGGCCCTCCTTCTTGTCCTGGGTGGCGAACAGGAGCACGACGGAGTCCTGCTCGATGGCGAGGCCGCGCGGCAGGTCCGCCTCGAAGCCGCGGTCCAGGGACGCCTTCGCGCCTGCGACGGCCAACGGCGCCTTCTGCGCGATGGTGCGCGCCACGGCGAGCGTGTGCTCCAGGAGCTGCTCGGCCGGTAGGACGGCGTTGACGAGCCCGATGGCCTTGGCCTCCTGCGCCGACAGCGTGCGGCCGGTCAGGACGAGGTCCTTGGCGTGGCCGAGGCCGACGCGGCGGGGCAGGCGCTGCGTGCCGCCGAAGCCGGGGTGGATGCCAAGCCCGACCTCGGGCAGGCCAAGCTGCGCCTTCTCGCTCGCGAACAGCAGGTCGCCCGCCAGCGCCAGCTCGAGGCCGCCGCCGAAGGCGAAGCCGTTGATGGCCATCAGGACCGGGCAGGGCAGCGCGGCCAGGCGGTCGAGCACCTGGTGGCCCTGGCGCGTGTAGGCGGTCGCGGCGGCCACGTCCATGGCCCGCATCGCCTGGATGTCGGCGCCCGCGATGAACGCCTTGCCCTCGCCGGTCACGATGACGGCGCGCGGGCGCCGCCTCTCGACCTCGTCCAGGCACGCGTCGAGGTCGCGCAGGATGGCGGGCGAGAGGGCGTTGAGCGCCTCGGGCCGGTCGAAGGTGATGAGGCTGAGGTGCGGCTCGACCGCCTCGTGGACGGCGGCAGGGAGGTGCCACGGCGTGCCGGCCGCGGCGGCGTCGGCGAGCGCCTTGGGCATGGGGAACGCCTTGCCCCACTTGTCGGAGAGCGCCTGCACCTCGGCGGCGGCCTTCTTGACGCCGAGCGCGCTCATCATGGCGAACGGCCCATGCGCCCAGCGCAGGCCGATGGTGGCGCCGCGGTCGGTGTCGCGCATCGTGGCGACCTTCTCCTCGACCAGGTGGCACGCCACGCCGAAGACGACGCCGCGCAGCCGCGCCGCGACCCCCTCAAGCTTGGCGGGGTCCGGCGTCCCCGCGAGGTCCCAGGTCTGCTTCCTCTCCACCTGCGCCTTGAGGCTCCTGGCGGGCTCGTAGAACGCGCCGAGGCGGCCGAAGAGGGTCGTCTGGGCGTGCAGCGCGATGGGGACGCCGGTGACGTTCATCAGCTCGAACGGGCCCATCGTGACGCCGAACGCCTGCTTCGCCGCGGCCTCGATGGTCGGGATGCCGACGGCGCCCTCCTCCAGGATGCGGCATGCCTCGTTCAGCCACGGGCAGAAGAAGCGGTTGACCGCGAAGCCGGGGGCGTCCGCGGTCTCGATGGGCACCTTGCCCGCGCGCTTGACGGCGGCGAAGGCGGCGGAGACCGCGGCGGCTTCCGTGGCGGGGCCCTTCACGACCTCGACGAGCTTGTTGATGGCGGCAGGGAAGAAGAAGTGCAGGCCGACGACGCGGCCCGGCCCCCTCGTCACCTTGGCGAGGTCCGCGACGGTGAAGCTCGACGTGTTGGTCGCCAGCACCGCGGCGGCGGGGGCGAGGTCGCCGAGCCTGCGGAACAACTCCTGCTTCACGCCCAGGTCCTCGAACACCGCCTCCACCACGAGGTCTGCGCCGGCCACGGCGGCCTTCAGGTCCGGCTCCGCCTTGAGGCGGGACAGCAGGCCGTCGAGGTCCACCTGCGCCATCTTGCCATCCGCCACGCGCTTGGCGAGCGGGCCCTTGATGCGGTCGAGGCCACGCTGCACGGCCTCGGCGCCGACGTCGTTCAGCGTCACCTGGAAGCCGGCGCTGGCGAAGCTCTGCGCGATGCCCGAGCCCATGTTGCCCGCGCCCACGACGGTGACGTTCCGGATGGCTGCCATGCGGCGGCGAGCGTCCGGGATGTGAAAGCCTTGACCACCCTGCCGAACATAGATTCCACGGATGACACGGGTTCTGGTTCATCCGCGGAAATCCGCGTCATCCGCGGTTTCGTGGTAAGCTTCGCCGGCGCCCAAACCGCGGATTTCGCGGATGACGCGGATTCAAGCCCCTCTGTGCAATCCGTGGTTCCGGGGCGCGTCAAGGGCCGGTGTAGCGCAAAATGTGCAGCCCGGTCGCCTTGTCGCTCACGTAGAGGTAGCCGCCCTGCTGCACGACGCCCCAT
>JAIVGU010000017.1 GCA_020201445.1 Halobacteriales archaeon | reverse complement strand
CCGGAAGGCTCCGGCCACGCTCTTAGCGCTTGCCTTCCGGTGTTGCGGGCGGCGCCGCGCCTTCCATGGGCGACGGGGCGCCCAGGTTGTCCCTGGAGGCCATCGGGCCGGCCCCCAGCCTTGCCCCTGACGCGTCATGGCCCGCACCCTCCATAGCAAGGCCATGGACGAGCGACCGACCATCGTGCTGGGCGTCGACTTCTCGGCCGCCAGCGAGCGCGCCCGCGACGCCGCCATCCGGATGGCGAAGCAGTGGGGGGCCCGGGTGCTGCTGGTGCACGCCCTCAAGCCGCTGGGGAGCCCCGGCCTCGACCTGGGGCATCCGCAGTACGACCCGCAGCGCAACGAGTCCGCCGACCTGACCGCCTCCACGGACCTCGCCGATGTGTGGCTGCACCGCGTTCGGCAGCAGGTGCCCGCCGACCTGGTGGCCCGGCCCGGGCGCGCCGCCGAGGTGCTGGTGGAGGAGGCGGCCCGGGTGGACGCCCGCGCCATCGTCGTCGGCAGCCACGGCGCCACCGGCCTGGAGCACGTCCTGCTCGGCTCGGTCGCCGAGGGCGTGCTGGAGCGCAGCCACGTCCCCGTCATCGTCGTCCCCGGCCGCACCGCCCCCGAGGAGACGGGCAAGGCGGCCAAGCATAAGGAACGGCCGCGCTGGCTCTCCTGACGCCTCACCCTGCCTTGTAGGAGCCGCGGCACTGGCCGGCGCAGGCCGGGCAGGCGGCGACGAGGCAGCGCTTGCCCTCCAGGTAGCGGGGCCCGTTGAAGGGAACCTCGGCCCAGATGCGCCGGTCGCCGCAGCAGGAGCAGACCAGGGTGCTTGAGCGGACCACGTCCCAAGCAACGCCGGGGACCACATGGGGGCACCGGTCCCCGAACATGCGCTTTTTCCCGGGGAAATCTGCTCCTTCCCAGGAGGGCGCGTGGGCCCCCGGCGGGGCGCGGCAAGCCTTTCCCGCCCACCGCCTGTGCGGCCCGCGTGCCCCACGTGCAGGCGGTCCCCATCCGCTTCCGCGACATCGACGCGCTCGACCACGTCAACCACGCCGTCATGCTGACCTACGCCGAGACGGTGCGCTGCGACTGGTTCCAGGCGGCGGGCTACCCGTCGATGGCGAACCTGCCGTTCATCGTTGCGTCGGCGCACGTCGAGTACAAGGCGCCCATCGCCAAGAGCGACCCGCTGGAGGTCGCGCTGTGGACCAGCCGCATCGGCGGCAAGTCCTGGACCTTCTCCTACCACCTGCGGCGCAGCAGCGACCGCTTCCTCTTCGCCACCGTGGAGACCGTGCAGGTCGCCTACGACTACAAGGCGAGGAGGACCGTGGAGATCCCCGCGGAGCTGCGGGCGCGGCTTGAGGCGCTCACGCCTGAGTAGGGCCCTCATCCCCCATCCGCGGAGGACGCGAGAGCGCAGAGGTGCCAGCGCAGGCACCATCCTTAACTGAGTGGAGCACGCATCCGGGCGCAGCGCATGACACTCTGGCTCACCCTCCTGCTCATCGCCCTCGCGGTCCTCCTGGTCCTCTGGCTGGTCTCAGTCGTCAACCGCTTCATCCGGTACGAGAACGCCATCGGTAACGCCTGGGCCCAAATCGACGTCCAACTGCAGCGCCGCGGCGAGCTCATCCCCAACCTGGTGGAGACCGTCAAGGGCTACGCCGCCCACGAGAAGACCACCCTCCAGGCGGTCAGCGACGCCCGCGCCCGCATGGTCGGCGCGCAGGGCCCGCAGGAGAGGATGGACGCCAGCAACCAGCTCGGCGCCGCGCTCGGCCGCCTCTTCGCCATCAGCGAGGCCTACCCGGAGCTGAAGGCCAACACCAACTTCCTGCAGCTCCAGGACGAGCTGTCGCACACCGAGAACAAGATCTCGTTCGCGCGCCAGAACTACAACGACTCGGTCCTGCGCTACAACAACGCCATCCAGACCTACCCGGCCAAGTTCTTCGCCGGGGCCCGCACGCCGAAGCAGATGCTCGCGGTGCCCGAGGCGAGCCGGGCCGTCCCCGCCGTGAAGTTCTGATGGCCGGCCCGCTGCTGCTGGACGAGCAGGTCCGCCGCAACCAGGCCGCCACGGTGCGCCTGTTCGTCTTCGTCTTCCTCATCCTGGCTGGCCTCGTCTACGCCGTCGGCGTGGTGCTGGGCTACCCGCCCGTCGTCACCGGCGTCCTGGCGCTCGTCATCGGCCTCATCTACCTCGGCATCGCGTCGTCCACCGGCGTGGACACCATCCTCAAGGCCGCCCGCGCCCGCCCCGCCAACCCCAACGTCCGCGAGGAGAAGCTCCTCATCTACGCCGTCGAGGAGATGGCCATCGCCGCCGGGTTGCCGCCCCCCAAGGTCTACGTGCAGGAGGACGACGACATCAACGCCTTCGCCACCGGCCGCAAGCCCGAGGAGGCGGTCGTGTGCGCCACCACCGGGGCGCTGCGCTCGCTCAGCCAGGAGGAGCTGCAGGGCGTCATCGGGCACGAGCTGAGCCACATCCGCAACCAGGACATCAAGGTCACCACCTACGCCATCGCCCTCATCGGCCTCATCGCCATGCTGGGCGAGATCGTCCTGCGCTCGCTGTTCTGGGGCGGGGGCCGGCGCGGCCGCGGCAACAGCAACGGCCTCCTCCTCGTCTTCGCCATCGTCTTCATCATCCTCGCCCCCATCCTGTCGAAGCTGGTCTACTTCGCCATCAGCCGCCGCCGCGAGTACCTCGCCGACGCCTCCGGCGCCGAGCTGACCCGCAACCCGGAGGGGCTTGCCAGCGCCCTGGAGAAGATTGCCGCCCGCGAGCCGCACCCCGACAAGGGGGACCGCACCGTGGCCGCCCTCTACCTCGACAACCCGTTCCGCCGCTTCAAGGCGCAGAGCGCGTTCTCCACCCACCCGCCGCTGGAGGAGCGCATCCGCCGGCTGCGCGGCCAATCGTAGGCATGTCTCCCGCGCAGGAGGCTTGGACGGCAAGAAAAAGGCCCAAATAGGTTGGACGGCCCGCAACGGGTCATATAAGGGGTTGCCGCAGCGCCTTCATAATCCTCCTCCCGGCAAGAGAGCGTGCATGTCGAAGCTCTCCCGCCCCCTTCCGTCGGTCGCCTCGATCCTCGTGGTCGACGACGAGCCCGACGTCCTTGACTCCATCACCGACCTGCTGCGCGCCGAACTGCCGGGCGTCCAGGTCTGGCCCGCCCCCGACGGCCCCAAGGCGCTCGAAATCCTGCGCCGGGAGCGCGTCGACGCCATCCTCTCCGACTACCGCATGCCCGGCATGGACGGCCTGGAGTTCCTCACCAAGGCCCGCCAGCTCGTCCCCGACGCCGCCCGCATCCTCGTCACCGCCTACCCCGAGCTGCAGGTGGCCGTGCGCGCCATCAACGAGGCGGCCATCCAGAACTTCCTCACCAAGCCGGTGCAGCCGAGCCACCTCCTCGAGGTGGTCAACGCCGCCATCGTGAAGGCGCGCGCCCGCGTCGCCCCGCGGCTGCAGGACGCGCCGCGCAGCCCGCAGCACAAGGCCGCCTGAAAGGTCAGGCGACACCCTGCATCGTCAGGCCTGCGCCCTTCCATCACGGCGGCGGGCGCTGCCTCCTGCGGCCATCTCCCGCACGGTGGCCTCCGGCTCCGGCCCCCGCGACCCCCTGATGGCTCGCGCTGACGCGCTCGCGCCACAACCGACTGCTGCGGCGAGGGCGCTCTGTCCACGCAAACGCTTTTGCCCCGCGCCCCGCCTGGGCGGTGCATGGCGAAGGCGTGGCTCCTGGCGTCCCTGCTGCTGGCGGGGCTCCTGGCCGGGTGCGCGGGCAAGGCGGCGAACCCCACGACCGGCCCGAGCCAGCCGGGGTTCCTCTCGCCGCAGGCGTTCACCATCAGGGCGCCCGAGACGGTGATGGTCCCCTCCGCCGCCGACGGCAAGCGGCTCGAGGTGGTCCTCTACCGGCCCGACACCGCCGAGCGGGTCCCCGTCTACGTCAACTTCAGCCCCTACTGGGGCGACACCGCGGCGCGCGAGGGCGACGCCTTCTCGAAGTACTTCATCCACGAGTACGTCCCGCGCGGCTACGCCGTCGCGCTCGCCTCGGTGCGCGGCACCGGCCACAGCGAGGGCTGCTTCCAGATCGGCGGCGACCTGGAGCTGAAGGACGCCTACGACGTGGTGGACTTCCTCTCCAAGCAGCCGTGGAGCAGCGGCAACGTGGGCGCGGGCGCGAAGTCCTACGACGCGACGACGCAGAACGGCCTCGTCGCCAAGTTCCCCCACCCGGCGCTCAAGACGCTGTTCCACGTGAGCGGCATCACCGACATGTACCGCTACAACGGCAAGGACGGCGTGTCGTACGCCAACGGCCTCTCCTTCACGCCCCACTACGCCGTCAGCGAGGGCACCGACGAGTACGGCATCCCGCAGGCCGGCAGCGGCGGCGGCAGCCCCATGGACGAGTCGCCGCAGTCGCTCGCCCGCCTCGTCGACGACCTCGCCTGCCCCGAGCTGGCCCGGCACGCCCAGAGCGGCGAGGGCACGGCGGCCAGCGGCCTCAAGGACGCCTACTGGCAGGAGCGCGACTGGATCCACTTCCTCCCCCAGTCGTCCTGGAACGGCTCCGTCCTCTTCGTGCACGGGTTCCAGGACTGGAACGTCAAGCCCGACCACGCCGACCCCTGGCTGCAGGAGCTGGCCGCCCACGGCAACCCCGTCAAGGGCTGGCTGCACCAGTGGCAGCAGGCCGGCACCGGCCACGTCTACCCGATGCGCACCGACTGGAACGCGACCATGCTACGCTGGCTCGACCACTACCTCAAGGGCGTCGACAACGGCATCGACCGCGAGCTGGGCTTCGACCTGCAGGGCTCCGACGGCCAGTGGCGCCACGACGCGCAGTGGCCCCCCGCCGGCCGCAGCCTGCAGGTCACCGGCGACCTCTCCACCGGCGGCGGCCTCGAGCTCGCCAAGGCCCTCAAGGGCCTGCGCGTCGCCGGCACGCCCTGGCTCAAGGTCACCGCCATCAGCATGAGCGCCGACCCGGTCCTCTACGCCCGCCTGGTCGACCTCGGCCCCGACGGCACCGCCACGCAGGTCAACGAGGCCGCCCGCCGCGGGCTGCTGTCGGAGGACCTCACCGCGGCGGAGCAGTGGACCGTGAGCACCCCCAAGGTGTTCAACCTCACCTTCTACCCGATGGACCACGCCCTCGCCCCCGGCCACCGCCTAATCGCCTACACCGGCGTCTCCCCCGCCAGCGTCAGCGACCCGGCCAGCCTGTCCCGCACCGGCCCCACCGGCAACGCGGGCTTCGTCATCACCCCCGCCCAGGCGCAGGTCACCTACGGGCAGGGCACGGTCGGGTTCACCCTCACCAACACGACGCTGATGGAGCCGCAGCCCGAGCCGATGCGCTGCTTCACCTGCTAGCGCCGCGATGGCCTGCGGCCATCGCGCCGCGGGCTAAGCTTGCCGGGGCCCGTCCGGGCCCCGGACCCCTCGGAGGAAGGGGTGGCCGCTCGCAAACCGCAGGGGCTTCGCCCCTACGGCTGACCCCTGGGTGGGGCGCTCCGCTGCGCTCCGGCCCCACGCCCACTTCGCAGTGGCGCCCGTCTCACCCAGGCTGGCTCCTTCCCTCGCTCGCGCTTCGCTGCGCTTGGCGCTTGCTCGGGGCCTTTGGCGCGACCGCCCATGCCGGCTGCCCGCGTTGATGGGCAGTTGGCTAGGTCTCTTGCCCAAGCGCTTCCCGCAGCGCCTCGGGGTTGCCCAGCAACTCCTCGATGGCCAAGATGGTCGGGTCGTCGGGGCCGTACACCCTGTTCAGGCAGTCCCAGCGCGCGTGCACCAGTTGGCCGGAGATGCGCCAGCACTCCGGCGCATCCCTCCTGGAGAGGTAGCCGCCGCAGCCGGCGCAGCGGTTGCGGCTTTCCATCGCAGGGACGTTGCCGTCCCACAGCCCCATGGCGCGCAGCACCTCGGCGAGCGGCGCGGGCGGGCCGGCCCGCTTCCAGTCGAACAGGGTGTCGTGGTCGGGGTCGGTGCGCTCCAGGATGGCGAAGGCCTTGCCGACGTCGCTGCTCTCGTAGTGCCCCTCCCCCTCCAGGCCGAAGTGACGGCTGGTGCTGCTCGCGGCCTCCTCCATGTCGGCGTGCAGGCCGAGCCGGAAGCGCTGGAGGGCCCTGGCCGCGACGCGCCGGACCAGGTCGCCCTGCTCGGCCTCCTCCAGGTCCTCGACGGCGCGCCGCAGCTCCTCGGGAGTCAGCCCGCCCGGGCTGGCGTGGTCCTGAACATGCTCGGCAGCCGCCTCGAGGGCGTCCTCTTCGTCCTCCCACACCTGGGGGCTCACCTTGCGGCAGAGGCATCGCCACGTGTAGCCGCCCTCCTCCCCGAACACAAGGCGTTCGGCCGGGAACAAGACCCCCGCCGGTGCCGGTGCCTCGCCCGCGAACGAGCCCGGGTTGGCCTCCCAGGTCCGCCGCAGGGCCACGGCGTGCTTGCACGGGTCGTCGTCGGAGGGGCAGGTGCAGCTCCCCTCGCCGTCGTCGAGGTCCCACTCCACGCTGTAGTTGCCGTAGCGCCCCGCGATGCGGGCGGTCACCACGCTGCCCCTGCGGCGCCGGTGCGTCATGTCGGGGGAGTCGACGTACTCGGCCACACGGCTTTCCCAGGAGCTTGCCACGCCAGCGCCCAGGAGCCCGGGACGGCTTGAAGGTTTCCCCGTTCGATTCTGGAACGGGGGCTGCCGCCTGTTCCAACAGAGAGCCGCGTGGGCGATTTGAACACCCGACCTGCTGATTACGAATCAGCTGCTCTACCAACTGAGCTAACGCGGCGGGCCAGGGGCCAAAGGAGGCCTTCCCGCAGGCCGCGCGACTTTGGGCTTGCATTTAAACGCGACGCGTCGGGCTAGGCGGCAGCCATCGCGGCGGGCAACGACTCCTGCTCCAGCAGCGCCGCGGCCTCCCGGCGGTACTGCGCGCGGATGGCGGCGGCGCCGCCGAGGGTGCGCTCGGCGCGTCGCGCCTCCACGGTGGCGGCGTAGAAGCCGCGGTGCAGGGAGAGGTAGGCGCCGCGCCAGCCGTGCCGGATGCCGCCGTCGCGCAGGTAGGCGCCGAGGAAGGCGCGGGCGAAGCGCAGGAAGACGCGGGGCTTCGCGGCGCGGGGAAGCGGGGGGTTCTGCTCGGCCTCCACGCCGGTGTAGCGGTCGAGCCGGCGCAGCAGGGGCGCAATGCCCTCGATCCAGTAGTGCTGCAGCTCCATCCCGGGCCCGCCGGGCATCACGCCGAGGCGGGTGCCGGGGCGAAGCTGGTGCATGCGGTGGATGCGGTCGGTCACGTCGACCGCGCCGCGCCGGAAGAGGCGCAGCTTGCGGCCCCGCCAGACGTTGCAGGGCGCGCCGAGGAAGTGGCTCATCTCGTGCACCTCGAAGGCGTCGGCCGCGCCCGCCTGCGCCGCCTCGCGCAGTTTCCGGCCGAGGGGGCGGGGCACGACCTCGTCGGCGTCGAGGTGGAACACCCACTGCCCCTTGCACTGCGCGATGGCGAAGGCGCCGTCCTCCTCCATGGCGCCGCGCGGCGGGCGGACGAACACCTTGGCCCCGAACGCCCGCGCGACGTCCGCCGTGCCGTCCGTGCTCTCGCCGTCGACGACCACGACCTCGTCCACCCAGCCCTCCAGGGAGCGCAGGGCGAGGGGGAGGTTCTCCCGCTCGTTGCGCACGAGGAGCGTCGCGGAGATGAGGGGAGGCATATGGGGGAGCGCACCCCCGCGCCGCACATCAGGGTGACGGCTCCGGGCGCCAGGGTTATGCGCCCCGCCGAGGTCGGATTGCCCGATGGCTGCCCCTGCCGGCGGCCCGGGGCCGTCCGCGCACGGCGGCGGACCCGCCGCGAGCCCCCTGGGCATCGTCAGCACCTTCCCGCCCGCGCACTGCGGCGTCGGGCGCTACGCGGAGCAGCAGGCGCACGCGCTGGAGCAGGCGGGGCGGCCGGTGCGGCGCCTCGACATCGCGCCGATGCAGAAGCAGGGCTGGACGGCCGGGCGCGGCGGCTCGGTGCGGGCGCTGTTCGCCGCGGCCAAGGGATGTCCCGAGATCGTGGTGCAGTTCCAGGTCTGGATGTACCGCGACGAGACGCGCCGCAGCAAGCTCGCCAAGTACCTGTGGCCGCAACTGGTCTTGCTGGCGCTCCTGCTGCGCCACCGCCGCCGCACGACGATGGTGGTGCACGAGTCCCGCTACCGCCTCTACGAGGGGCCGGGGGCGTTCCTGCAATATCCCCTGGTGGCGCTGCTGTTCTGGCTGCCGGCGCGGCTGGTGTTCCACACGCCGCAGGAGGTCGAGCGGTTCCGGCGCACCTTCCGGCGCCGCCGCGGCATCGAGGTGCGGCCGCACCACGCCGACTTCCAGCCCAGGGTCACGCTGTCGCGTGCCGAGGCGCGGCAACGGCTCGGGGTCCCCGCGGGCGAGCGCATGGTGCTCTGCATCGGCTTCTACAAGGTCCACAAGGGGTTCCTGCCCTTCGCCCGCGCGTTCGCCAAGCTGCACGCCGCCGGCCGCCTCCCCCC
>JAIVGU010000016.1 GCA_020201445.1 Halobacteriales archaeon | reverse complement strand
GTGCAGGAAGTTCGAGCGCCGCCACTACGACCACATCGCGGAGTACGGCGCCCACAACACCGAGCGCCTGTCGGGCCGCCACGAGACTTGCAGCATCGACCAGTTCCGCTACGGCGTCAGCGACCGCGGCGCCAGCATCCGCATCCCGCTCGCCGCCCAGCAGACCGGCCAAGGCTACCTCGAGGACCGCCGCCCGGCCGCCAACATGGACCCCTACCGCGTCACCCGCCTCATCCTCGAGACCGCCTGCCTCGACGCCAAACCGGTGCTCGGCGGCGTCAAGAACGGCGAGGCAAAAGGGCACGCCATCCTGTCCGCCGCGATGGTCCGCGCGCACTAGGCGTCTTCCTCATTCTCTTCCCCTCTTCCTTTGCGTTTTTTCGCCTTCCGAACCATGGATTCCACGAATTTCACAAACCCACGTTCGTGAAATTTGTGCAATCCGTGGTTCGGCCAGGGTCAGCGTGGCGCGATGCGGCCGAAGCTCCCCAGCGTGAGGATGGCTGGGGCGCCGCGCAGTGTCTCCCGCTTGCCGTCCTCGCGCTCCAGCGTGCCGTCGCAGGCGGCGTCCAGGGTGAGGTCGACGCCCCAGCAGGTGAAGCGCCCGCCCCAGACCGGGCCGCCGTCGCCGCCGTAGGGCACGGCCTTGGGGAGCGCCATGCCCGGGGCGCGGAAGGCCATGGTCGCCTTGCGGACGGGGCCGGTGTCGGCGTGGAGGGTGCCGGTGACGCTGCGGCCGTCGGGGCTCTCGCCGAGGGTGAGGCCGCCGGGCGGGACGCGGATGGCCGTGCATTCGGGGTAGCGCTCCGCCATGAACTTGGCGCCGAGGACCGAGTTGACGTAGACCGTCGCGGGGACCTTCGTGCTTCCGCCCAGCACGATGAAGGTGTCGAAGACGCCGTGGGTGGGGCTGCGGATGCGGCACCACTCGTAGCGGCCCGGGACGTGGGCGAAGGGCGCGAAGAACTCGTACACCACGTCCGGCCCGTCGTCGGGGCGCAGGAAGGCCATGGCGGCGTCTGCAGGCGGCGGCTCTTGAAGCGTCCGGCTTGCGTTGCGCATAGGTTCCTGGACTTGCAGTGAGCCAACGGCGATTCAATGAGACACCGAGCCACGCTGCGCAGCCTGAATCCGCGCCATCCGCGAAATCCGCGGTTTCGGAGCCGAAGCACCCACGAACCGCGGCGGGCACGGAACCCACGGAACGTCGTCTTGCGCACCTTCCGCGGCCTCCGCGGTTGCGCCGAACCAGCCGGCCAGACCCGCCGCCGGCGGTTGTCCAGGAACGCCCCTTCGCTTCCTTTGCAGACATCAGACCTGATAACAAACCTTCAGGAAATCGTTGCAGGTCTTCCAGCGGAAGCAAGGGGGATACGGGAGGACTTATAGGAGGCGCCCCAGGTGGTGTGAACGGGATTCGGGATGCACATCCGCACGCCTGCGTGTAGCGCGGGCGCTTGCGGGCGAGCCCCCGGCCCGGACGGCCCCGCTCATGCACCTGCGCGAAGTGCACATGGAGAACTTCAAGACCTTCAAGGGCAAGTATGCCGTCCCCTTCGAGCCCGGCTTCACGGGCATCACGGGCCCCAACGGCTCCGGGAAGTCGAACATCGGCGACGCCGTTATGTTCGTCCTGGGCCCCAACTCGCCGCGCGCGATGCGGGCCAAGAACCTGACCGACCTCATCTACAACGGCGGCCAGGGCGGCAAACCCAGCGAGGCCTGCACCGTCTCGCTGGTGTTCGACAACGCCGACCGCACCATGCCGGTCGACGCCGACCAGGTGACGCTGACCCGCCGCGTCCGCCGCGACCCCAGCAAGGAGTCCCCTGAGGGCTCCGTCTCCTACTTCTACGTCAACGGCCGCGCCAGCCAGAAGAAGGAGTTCATCGACCTCCTGGACCACGCCCGCATCAGCGCGGACGGCTACAACATCACCCTCCAGGGCGACGTGCAGAGCATCTGCAACATGACCGCCGTGGACCGCCGCCCGCGAGGACCTGCAGGGACAGGACGCCGCCGTCCGCCAGCAGGCGGAGAGCTTCGGCAAGGACCGCGAGAAGCAGCAGCAGCAACTGGCCGCCCTGCAGGAGAAGCACAAGGACGCGCAGCAGCGCCTGGCCGAGGCCGAGAAGCGCATCCGCGAGGAGGGCGGCGAGGAGGCACAGAAGCTCCAGGAGAAGGTCACGCAGGCGCACGGCGAGATGACCCGCCTGGAGGAGAAGACCAACTTCGCCAAGGCCGAGCTCGCCACCGCCCGCGAGGCCGTGCAGCCGCTCGCCGACGAGCTGCGCCGCATCGAGAAGGCCATGGCCGGCGAGACCAAGCTGCGCGACCAGTGCGCCGCCGAGCACGCCGCCGCCAGCAAGCGCCTCGACGCCGCCAAGAAGGAACTGGAGCAGGTCCGCACCGCCATCAGCAGCAGCGACAAGGGCGCCATGCGCGTCAACCAGGAGCTGTCCTCGCTCAAACAGGAGCATGAGGCGAAGCAACTCGAACTCCACGAGGCCAAGCTGGAGGCCGACCGCACCGCCGAGCGGCTGCGCGCCGCCGAGAAGGCGCTCGCCGAGACCACTGCGCAGGCCGAGGCCGTCGCCACCGACCTGGAGGAGACCACCTGGCAACTCAAGGAGCTCCGCCAGAACGCGGGCGGCGCGGGCAAGAAGCGCAAGGAGCAGGAGAAGCGCCTCTTCGAGCTGCGCAAGCTCCAGGGCGACCTGATGAAGCAGGCCGAGGACCTGGAGCAGCGCATCCGCCGCCTCGACCGCGAGCGCATCGAACTGCAGGCCAACGAGGCCGCCGCGGCGCGGGCGCAGGGCGGCTACGGCCGCGCCGTGCAGGACGTCCTCGAGGCCCGCGACAAGCGCGAGATCAAGGGCATCGTCGGCACCGTCGCCGAGCTGGCCAAGGTGGACAAGAAGTACACCGAAGCCATGCAGATTGCGGCAGCGGGCCGCCTCACCGCCGTCGTGGTGGAGGACGACGCCGTCGCCGCGCAGTGCATCGACCTCGTCAAGCGCAAGCAGTCCGGCCGCGCCACGTTCCTGCCGCTCAACAAGATGGTCCCCGGTCGCCCCTCCGGCCAGGCGCTCATGAAGGTCAAGGAGCAGGGCTCGCTCGGCTTCGCCATCGACCTCATCGAGTTCAACCCCCGCTACCAGAACGCGTTCTGGCACGTCTTCCAGGACACCCTCGTCGCCGACACGATGGCCAACGGCCGCCGCATGATGGGTGGCGTCCGCATCGTCACCCTCGACGGCGAGCTGTTTGAGAAGTCGGGCGCCATGACCGGCGGCAAGAACGCCAAGGGCAAGGGCGCAGAGGAAGTGCAGTTCACGAACGCCGACCGCGGCCGCCTCGACGAGATTGCCGTCGAGATCGCCAAGGCCGAGGCCGCGCAGCAGGACGCCGTCGCCCGGGCGCAGAAGGCCCGCGAGGAGTCCGACGCCCTCAACGCCGCGCTGGCCGCCGACGGCGCCGCCGGTGCCAGCCAGGAGGACCGCCTCAAGGAGCTGGAGCGCAAGGAGGCCACCCTGGCGGAGCGCAAGGCGATGCTCGCCGCCGACCTGAAGGGCTTCGCCAAGGAGCAGAAGGAGCTCGACGCCACCGCCGCGAAGCTGGCCACGCTCATCGAGGGCCACACGACGCGCCTCGCCGAGATGGAGACGCTGCGCGTCGAGAAGGGGAAGCTTCTCCTCAAGGGCACCGGCAAAGAGCAGCGCGAGCGCGTCGAGGCGCTGGAGCGGGAGGTCCAGTCCCTCACCGAGGCCGTGCTGAAGGCCGAGAGCCGCCGCGCCCTCGCCACCAGCCAGCTTGCCTTGGTCGAGGCCCGCAAGGCCGAGGTCGCGGGGCAGTTGGCCGAGAAGGAGGCCGGCGCCGAGCGCTTCGCCGCCGACATCAAGAGGTTCACCGAGGCCTACGCCAAGGCGAAGGCGGAGATCGAGGCGCTGATGAAGATGCAGCGCAAGGCCACCGGCGCCGTCAAGGGGCTCCAGGACGCCAAGGACAAGGCGTACCAGGAGATGGTGGACCTCAAGGCCAGGATGGACAAGGTCGCCGACCGCGTCGAGACCCTGTTCGGCATGGTCGCCAACGCCAACGGCAAGCTCCCCGCCCTGGAGGAGGCGCTCGGGGACGCCCTCGTCGACCTCAAGGAGACCCCGTTCGAGCCCAAGGGGGACGAGGCGGTGCCGCCGATGGAGGACCTCAAGCGCGAGCTCCGGAACCAGGAGGCGAGCCTGGAGCGGCTCGGCCCCGTCAACATGCGCGCCCTGGAGGACTACGACGCGGAGGACACGCGCCGCAAGGACCTGCGCGCCGAGGTCGCCCGCCTGGAGCAGCAGCGCGAGGAGCTGGTGGCCCTCGTCGCGGAGATCACCAAGAAGAAGAAGGCCGCCATCCTGGAGGTCTTCGTCGCCATCAACGAGAACTTCGCCGCCGTCTACGCCCAGTTGTCGGCGGGCGGGCAGGCCTACATGGAGTTCGAGGACGGGGAGGACCCCTTTGCGGGCGGCCTCATCCTCAAGGCGCAGCCGATGGGCAAGAAGGTCACCCGCCTCGACGCCCTCTCCGGCGGCGAGAAGTCGCTGACGAGCATGGCCTTCATCTTCGCCCTCCAGCGCTACGACCCCTCGCCGTTCTACTACTTCGACGAGGTTGACCAGAACCTCGACGCCGTCAACAGCGAGCTCTTGGCCAAGATGATCAAGGACAACGCCCGCTACGCCCAGTTCATCGTGGTCTCGCTCAGGAAAATCACGCTGAAGGAGGCGAGCCACATCTACGGCGTCACCCAGCAGGTGCCAGGCCAGAGCGAGATCATCGCGCACTTCGACATCGACACCCTGCGCGACGAGGAGTCCGAGAAAGGCCCAGCCGGAGGCGGAACGCGCACCGACGACGGCACGCCGCCGCCCCCGCCCAACGCCGTCGCCGCCGCCCGCAAGGCCGCCAAGAAGGAGAAGCCCAAGCCGGCGCAGGAGACCACCATCACGCAGCTCATCGAGCGCGCCGTGTCCGTGGAGGTCAAGAAATGAGCGCACCGACCGAGCAGGGATTCCGGGGATTCCAAGGATTTCGCGGGGCCATCACCTATCCCCGCAATCCCCGGAATCCCTGCGTCGTAGGCGCGGAGGGGGAGTCCTGATGCCGCCGAGGCAGACGCAGTTCACCGACCCGGTGGTGCGCCCCCAGCCGACGCAGGCGACGCTGCACACCGCCAAGGTCGTGCAGCACCTGCTCCACCACAAGGCGCTCATCGGCGACGACGACGACGGCCGCAAGATGACGGACTACATCGAGATGGTCACCGGCAGCCAGGATGGCGAGCACGTCGCCATCAAGGACGGCTTCCACCGCGACCTCGCCATCGCCTTCGAGCTGGTCATCCAGAACCACCTCGACCCCTGGGACCTCGACCTGAGCAAGTTCGCGCAGATGTACCTGAAGGAGGCCAAGGCTCGCGGCGTCGACCTCGTCACCGCTGGCCGCATCATCCTGATGGCGTGGACCGTCCTCAAGCTCCAGTCGGACGAGGTCGCAAGCCGCGCCGTCATCCGCGCCGAGGCGTCCACGGACTCCGGCTGGGAGGACATCCCCGACTTCGGCTGGTCGTCGGACCAGGTGGACTACAACGAGCGCATCTTCGCCCTCCCCAAGGCGCCCATCGACGAGAAGATCCGCCACAAGGGCGACCGCCGCGTCACCCTGATGGAGCTGCTCTCGGCGTTCGAGGAGGTCCACGCCGAGGCGCAGCAGCGGCTGGTGCTGAACGAGGAGCGCCTCGCCGCCCGCCTCAGCCTCAAGCGCAAGATGCGCGGCCGCGTCGGCGGCATGATGCACCGTGACGACCTGGAGGCGGAGGTGGCGGAGACCTGGCAGCGCATCCTCGACTACCCCGCGACGCCGGTGCCGTTCAGCAGCCTCTACGAGCCCACCGCCATCGACGTGGTGCAGACCTTCAACGCCCTCCTGTTCCTCGCCAAGCAGTCTCGCATCACCGTCAGCCAGGAGGAGTTCCCGTACGGGGAAATCTGGGTGACGCCCAAGCTCCCCGAGGCGGCGACCGTCTTGGCAGAGGAGGTCAAGGCATGACGGCCCACGTCGGAACCACGAATCGCACGAAGCCCACGAACTGGACTCAGGCGTTCGTGCAATTCGTGGTTCCCTGGGAGGTGAAGGCGTGACCGGCACCGCCCCCGACGGCACTCCCATCGAGGTGCAGCGCAACTTCGGCAAGCCGACGCGGGCGCAGGAGTTGGCGCGGGCTCTGGAGGAGGCGCGCAAGGCAAAGAAGCCGAAGGGCAAGTCCCCTTCGCCCGCCCAAACCGCGGATGACGCGGATGCCAAGTCCCAATCCGCGCCATCCGCGAAATCCGCGGTTTTGGGAGAGCCGAAGCACCCACGAACCGCGGAGGGCACGGAACCCACCGAAACAAAGTCCTCCGCGCCTTCTGCGGCCTCCGCGGTTGCGCCGAAGCCGGCCAAGAGCATTACCCAATCCGTGGTTCAGTCGGCGCCGAAGTCCCGCAAGATGCAGGTCCGCTTCACCGGCATGAAGCCGATGCACGTCGTCGAGGCTGCCCTCTTCGCCGCCGGCAAGCCCGTCGGGGTGGAGGAAGTCGCAGAGCAGACCGGCCTCCCGCCCGACCAGGTGAAGAAGGGGCTCGCGGAGCTGCAGGCGGCCTACCAGGAGCGCGACACGGTGCTGGAGGTCGGCAAGGCGGGGACGAAGTGGGCGATGCAGGTGCGCACCCAGGCCGCCGAGCCCGCCGCGAAGTTTGCTCCGATGGAGATCGCCCCCAAGCTCCTGAAGACGCTGGCGCTCATCGCGTTCCACCAGCCGATGAAGCAGTCGCAGCTCGTCGACATGATGGGCAGCAAGGTCTACGACCACATCCCCGAGCTGGTGCAGCGCGGCCTCGTGCGCGCCCGCGAGGACGGCCCCACGAAGGTCCTCTCCACGACGGCGCTGTTCCCCGAGTACTTCGGCCTCGACGCAAGCGACCCGGACGAGATTCGGGCGCTGATGGGCCGCCTGGTGGGCATCGAGGCGCCGCCCAAGCCCAAGGCGGAGACGGTCTACGAGGAGCCGCAGGCCCAGGAGCCCGAGCCTGCGCAGGCACCGGCCGAGGCCCCTTCCCTTCAGGGCAAGTGACGTTTCGGCGGCGGGACAAGGTTGCTTATCTTGCCTGCGCGGCCGTGTGGTTGCCATGCGCCGGCTTCCCATCGTCGCGTTGCTCCTCCTGGCCTTCGGCGCGAACGCCGCATCCGCCGCACCCGTCGCCCTGGAGGCCGCCGACCCTGCCGGTGACGTGCAGTGGGCCGGAGGCGAGGCCGCCCCTGCCGGGCGCTTCTCCGCCGCCGACCTGGTGGGGTTCTCCGCCGCGCTGAACCGCTCCACGCTGTCCGTCCAGGTCGCCCACAGCCCCGCCGCCCCACCCGGGGAAGCCCCCTTGGCCGAATCGGTGGTTTACTCCATCTGGTTCACCGCCAACGGGGCCCCGTTCCTCCTGCGCATCGACCGGGCCCTGCCCGCCTATTCCGGGGTCGACCACCACCCAAGCCTGGCGGGGGCCCTGTGGCGTGCCGATGCGCAGGGTCGACAGGACGCGCAGGTCGCGCAGGTCACGGTCGCGGAGGAGGGCGACCGCCCGGCGGCCGGCATCCCCCTGTCCCTGCTTGGCGTTGGCAACTCCACGGTCTTCCTCGCCGGGTTCCGCGTCCAAAGCAGTGGCAGCCCCATCTCCCCTCCGGGGCCGGTCGGTGATGCCGCCACCGTGTCCATGGCGGTGTCCGACCTGCTGCCTGACACCGGGGAGATTCCCGCGAACCTCACGGTTGCCGCGGCAGCGGGAGGGGTGCCTGCAACGGGGATGAGAGGTGGCCCGGCCGGTTCTCCTTCCGCCCCCGCCGAGCCGCCGAAGCGGACTCCCTTCCCGGCGGGCGGCTGGCTCGTGCCTGCCCTGGTGGGTGCCGCAGCCCTGGCGAGGCGGCGTCTGCATCCTTGAGCGCAAGGTGTGGAGCGGTTAGTGGTTGATAGCGGAACGCGCGGACCCCCCTTTCTTCACCGCGAAAGGCGAAACGGAAAAACGCCCTTCGTGGAGGTTCACGGGCTCCGCGGTGAAAAACGGGGCAAAAACATCCCCAAATCCCCCTAATCCCAGCTTGGTCAACGACCCCGGAAAGGAGTCTTTATCTCGCGCGCACGCGTACACGCGCGCGAGGCGACCCCCACGGGAGGCCGTGGGCAAGCACACCTGGAGACCTTTTCATGCCAGAATCGCAGCAGGCCAGCAGCTACGGTGCCGACTCCATCCAGGTCCTGGAGGGCATGGAGGCGGTCCGCAAGCGGCCGGCGATGTACATCGGCTCCACGGACGCCCGCGGTCTGCACCACCTGGTGTACGAGGTGGTCGACAACTCCGTCGACGAGGCGCTGGCGGGCTACTGCGACCGCATCCTCGTGGTCCTGCAGAGGGACGGCGCCTGCCGGGTGGAGGACAACGGGCGCGGCATCCCCATCGACATCATGCCCAAGCACGGCAAGCCCGCCCTTGAGATTGTGCTGACCGTGCTGCACGCGGGCGGCAAGTTCGACGAGGCGAGCTACAAGGTCTCCGGCGGCCTGCACGGCGTCGGCGTCTCCTGCGTCAACGCCCTCTCCAGCACGCTCGTCGCCGACGTCCGCCGCGACGGCAAGCACGTCCAGCAGACCTTCCACCGCGGCCTCCCCGAGCCCATGAGGCTCCTCGGCCCCAGCACGCCCGAGCAGCGGGGCACCACCATCACGTTCCATCCCGACGCCACCATCTTCGAGACCACCGCGTGGGACTTCGACACCCTGCAGAACCGCCTGCGCGAGCTGGCGTTCCTCAACGCGGGCGTCCACATCACCTTCCGCGACGAGCGGGCCGACGCGCTGCGGGAGGAGACCTACCACTACGAGGGCGGCGTCGAGGAGTTCGTGCGCTTCGTCAACCGCGGCCGCCAGCCCTTGCACCCCGAGGTGGTGCGCATCGAGGGCCGCAAGGAGAAGGTGAGCATCGAGATCGCCATGCAGTGGACGGACGCCTACAACGAGACCGTCTTCACCTTCGCCAACAACATCAACACCATCGAGGGTGGCACCCACCTCATCGGCTTCCGCGCCGCCCTCACGCGCTGCCTCAACGACTACGGCAAGAAGAACGACCTGGTGAAGGGGTTGGAGTCCGGCCTCTCCGGCGAGGACTGCCGCGAGGGGCTCACCGCCATCGTCTCGGTCAAGATCCCGCAGCCCCAGTTCGAGGGGCAGACCAAGGGCAAGCTCGGCAACTCCGAGGTGCGCGGCATCGTCGAGACCCTGCTCAACGAGAAGCTGGAGGAGTACCTGGAGGAGCACCCGCAGGTCGCCCGCATCGTCGTCGACAAGGCGGTCCTGGCGCTGAAGGCCCGCGAGGCGGCCCGCAAGGCGCGCGACCTCACCCGCCGCAAGGGGGTGCTGGAGGGCGGCGGCCTGCCCGGCAAGCTCGCCGACTGCCAGAGCCGCGACCCCGCCGCCTGCGAGATCTACATCGTGGAGGGCGACTCGGCCGGCGGCTCGGCCAAGCAGGGCCGCGACCGCACGACGCAGGCCATCCTGCCCCTGCGCGGCAAGGTTCTGAACACGGAGAAGGCGCGCCTGGACAAGGTGCTGCAGAACAAGGAGATCCTGAACCTGGTGCAGGCCATCGGCACCAGCATCGGCGAGGACTTCGACGTGGAGAAGGCGCGCTACCACAAGATCGTCATCATGACGGATGCCGACGTGGACGGCGCCCACATCCGCACCCTGCTGCTGACGTTCTTCTACCGCTACATGCGCGGCCTCGTCGACAAGGGCTACGTCTACATCGCGCAGCCGCCGCTCTACCGCCTCAAGAAGGGCAGCCAGGAGCGCTACGTCTACGACGACCGCGCCAAGGCCGTCCTGCTCGCCGAGTGGGACCCCGAGGGCACCGGCAAGGGCATCCAGGTCCAGCGCTACAAGGGCCTGGGTGAGATGAACCCGCAGCAGCTCTGGGAGACCACGATGGACCCCGAGGCGCGCACGCTCCTGCAGGTCACGGTGGACGACGCGGTGCTGGCCGACCAGCTCTTCGTGACCCTGATGGGCGACGACGTCGAGCCGCGCCGCGAGTTCATCGAGACCCACGCGCTCGAGGCGCAGGTGGATGTGTAGCATGGCCGACGACTCTGGACCCAAGACCCCGACGCCCCCGGCCGCCCCCACCCCGCAGGGCGTCTCCGCCCGCCCGGTGGAGTCCGAGATGCGGCAGTCGTTCCTCGACTACGCAATGTCGGTCATCGTCGCGCGCGCCCTCCCCGACGCCCGCGACGGCCTCAAGCCGGTCCACCGCCGCATCCTCTACGCGATGAGCGAGCTGGGCATGGGGCCCGGCTCGGCGTACAAGAAGAGCGCCCGCGTCGTCGGTGAGGTCCTCGGCAAGTACCACCCGCACGGCGACTCCGCGGTCTACGAGGCGATGGTCCGCATGGCGCAGGAGTGGAG
>JAIVGU010000335.1 GCA_020201445.1 Halobacteriales archaeon | reverse complement strand
GAATCGAACAGCGCCCCGAACCACTCCGCGACGCCCGGCCCGCGCAGGATGAGGTCCACCTCGCGGTTGGCGCTGCGGCTGTGGTGGTTGGCGTTCAGGCTGCCCAGCACCACCGCGTCGTCAACGATGAGCCCCTTGTTGTGCAGCGTCGCGATGCCGGGCCGCTGCAGGACCGTGCCCTGGACGCCGTGCGCGGCGAGCGCCTCCAGCGCGGCCGTGTTGCCGCCGTCCGCGGCAGAGAAGGGAGCCGCCGCGAGCACGCGGACCTGGACGCCCCGCTGTGCGGCGTCGACCAAGGCAACGTGCAACGGGTCTGCGGAGTGCCAGCCGCGACCGTTCGCCGCCGTGGTCGCAAGGTCAAGCTGCTCGACGCCGACACGCCGATGCGAACCGGCCACGAGCGCGGCGATGGGGTCGCTGCGCGGGTCCTGCGTGTGGTCCGGCGCGACGAGGGGCGTCACCTCGAACCGGCCGGACAGGGTGATGGCAGGGACGACCGGGCCGTAGGCTCCGCTGCGGGGCGCCGTGCGCGGCGGCGGGGCGAAGAGCGGGTCGTAGGCGGCGAGGCCGAACGGCCGCGCGTCCCACGCCTGCCGGTCCTGCCCCAGCCACGCCGCGAACCAGTCCGCCATCGCGGCGCTGTGCACGACCGCGCCCCAGCCGCGGTTGCCGGTCGTCGGGTCCTCGGGCACGCCGGACTCCACCCAGTTCTCCGACTGCACGGCCACGGCATCGTCGGCCACGAGGACCTTGAGGTGGAAGTCGTCGTAGCGCCCGCTGCCGCCCAACGTGACGTTGCCGCCGGCGGCCTGGATGCGCCGCAGCGCGTCGGCGGTGGCATGTTTCTCTGGAGCGGTCTGGCCCACCGGGTCCGCGTCCACGAAGACGCGCAGGTCGAGGCCGGGATGCGCCTGCTTGGCCGCGACCAACGCATCCGCAAGGGCGGCGTGGCGGAACTCGTAGACGTGCAGGTGGAGCCGCTCCGTCGCGTTGCCGATGAGACCCGTCAGGACGCCGAAGCTGCTGTCGGGCGAGGAGTAGAGCGTCAACCGCTCCGCCGTGAACGTCAGCCGGTCGAGTGTGGACTCGCCGACGCGGTGGACGCGCGGCGTCATCCAGTCCTCCTCGCGGTCTGTGTCGGTCCAGCCCTCGGAGGTGCGGTCGCGCAGGAACAGCAGGCCAGGCGAGGCGTTGCCGAGGCTGCCGGCCATCCCGGTCACGTTGCTGCCACCCCACGCGACGGCATCCAGCGTGGCGCCCGCCGGGTCAACGAGGCGCAGGCCGTCGCCGCCGTTTCCGAGCGCCAGGGTTCCCGCTCCCGTCCCATCGGCCAAGGCGATGACGGGCTCGGGCCCGCCGGAGCGGCGCCAGAGCGTGAGGTCTCCGGCGACCCAGAGCGTGCCGTTGGCCGCGAGCGTGGCCCCGGCGGGGAACGCCCAACTGCCTTCGCCGTCCGTCACCCGCAGGCCGGACAGGTCCGCCGCCGCGTCGGAGCCCACGGCGAAGCCTTCGTCGCCGGGGCCTGCGCCTGGGAGGTCGGGCGCCACGCCGACCAGGAGAGGGTGCGCAGCCGCCACCGGAAGGAGGGCGAGGACGGCGAGCAACGGCAGGAGGATGCGCATGGGAGGCGACCGCCGCTTCCGCCATAAGCGCAGGCGCACAAAGGTTGGCCTTTCTGGGGTCCGGCGCGGTGCAAGGCTTGAAAGCAAAGCCTCCCTCGGCGGCCCCGCTGCGCTCGTAGTCTAGCTTGGATAAGGCACCGGCCTCCTAAGCCGGAGGTCGTGGGTTCGAATCCCACCGGGCGCGCTCTTCGCAACCCACAAGACCTTCCCCCAGCATCGTGCCGCGTGCGCGCCTGGGCCGTCCCGGTCCTCCTCCTGCCCCTGCTGTCGGCGGGCTGCTTCCAGGCGCTGCTGCGCGAGACGGGCTCGACGCTGTCGTTCACCTGCGCCCTGCTGGACCCGGCGGTGGCCGACGCGGTGGTGGTGGAGTCGCGGATGGCGCCCGGCGGCACGCTCAACGTGACCCCCGTCCTGGCCCGCCTCGCCGTGGTGCTGACCGACGTCACGGGCCGCGACGCCCGCGCCATCTCGGTCGTGCAGGGCGAGGGGTCGCCGGAGCCGCCGGGGGGCTGGAACCGCAGCCGGCTCGCGGCGGAGGCGCAGCCGTTCCTGCGCTCCCGCGTGGCGACGCTGCGCGTCCTGTGGGTCGCGTCGATGGCGGAGCCGGCGACGGGGATGGTGGCGGGGCCGGGGACGGTGGTGGTGGCGCTCGACAGCGTCCTGGCGGGGGCGCAGCTCGTGGACCGTCCGCCGGGGGAGGTGGCGCTCGCGGTGCTGCTGCACCAGGTCG